>NZ_JARPLC010000086.1:0-22267 GCF_032350395.1 Limnospira sp. PMC 289.06 | reverse complement strand
CATCAGTTTTCACGGGGGATAATGGCTCGATAATAGGGGTTAAATTGCCTTGATTTCCAAGGGTATCATTAACTGTTATAGCGGTTCGGTGGATTGGTGAGGTGCTTTTCAAAGCCCCTCTCCCGTATGGGAGAGGGGTTTGCGGTGTAGACGCGCAGCGGCTTCTCTTTGAGTGAGTGGGCTGTACCTTATGGATATGAGAAACGCTATAGCATAAGTAGTGATTCCCCTCCCCCAAATCATGGTCATGGGTTTAATGGGCGATGGAGGTTTAATGTTTAGTAGATTAGCCAGTTTATTAACTATATTAGGAGTCGGCTTGTATTTTACGGGCTGGATTTACCGCTGGGCATATTTCGGTTATTTTCAAATTGAAATTACCACGTTGGATTTGCCGATAGAATCGTTTTTTATTGCCCCGCTTCAGGTCTTTTTTGGCAACTTTGCCAGCGGCGAGTGGTCTACGTTTTGGCGAACATTTCGAGTGGCGATCGCTATCAGTTTGCTAATTTATCTTACTCTCAAATTGCTGGAGTGCAGTAGCGGCAAATTCGCTCATTTTATCAACGCCAGCCGTGATTATCTGTTAAAAATTAGCCTCAAACAGCGCCGCTATCGAGCGACTCGCACTTTGCAGATTTTCCCGGACTTACAACCAATTGACTATGATAAAAACTTTTTAAATGAATTCGTGATTGCTGGTTGGTGTTTGGCGGGTTTATTTTATCTAGGTCAAACTCAGGGAAACCTAGACGCGATTCGAGATGCCCATAACCATACATCAATGCTGCCAGTGGTAACTGTAATTGCTCCAGAAAATCGGCTGCCCCTAGGTCGCAAAATCAACGACCTGACTGATGACCCAGCGGTGGGAAATTTTCGATTTATCGGAGATTTGGAACTTTATAAAACCTTACTAGATCGAGATTATAACGATAAAACTCAGCCGGATCAACAAATTGTCTGGCGGCTGTTAATTGACCGAGACAGTCAATATTATATTTTCCCATCATTGCCTGAAAATGCCCCCTCTGATACCCGCCCTCCCCTGGTGATTATTCAGCAAAGCACAGCCGGAGAATATGTTATTATTCTGAGTCCAGAACCGGGCCAGCGAAATCCTTAATTATTGTCGGTTATAGCTTTTCTCATTGATGACCTAACTTTGGTAAACTGGATTTACATGGGCTTTATGCAGAAAGTTACACTTATTAGGATAGCATAATATCAGTGAGTTACACAAGGTACACTAATGGCAAAAAACTATGGTTTGGCTATCCATACCAGTAGCCCAGAATTGGGTTTAGCTATGGGGAAGTTTGGGGAACCTGTGCGCTGCCAAACTTGGCATTTGGGCAGGGATTTATCAACCCAACTACATCAACATATATCGGAATTTATGCCCCCTCAAACTTGGTCGGATTTACAACTAATCGCAGTGGCGCGGGGGCCGGGAAGTTTTACGGGGACTCGCTTGGGAGTGGTGACGGCGAGAACCCTCGCACAACAGTTAGATATTCCCCTGTTTGCGATTTCTACTTTGGCGGCGGCTGCCTATAATTTAGCGGGGGATTATGCGGGGAATATTGCCCTAGAAATGCCGGCACAACGGGGACAATTATTTGTGGCTATTTATCAGGTTTCTTCCCAGGGTTTGGTGACAGAATTGGCTGATAGTGTTATGTCTCCCTCACAGTGGGAAATGCTGTTATCTCAACAAGATAAACCATTAAAAAAAATCTTGCTGACGGGTGGACTCGGACACACAAGTTGTGCTATATTAGAATGGGCTACTCTGTTATGGGAACAGGGAAATCGCCCGCACTGGTCGGATGCTTTACCATTTTATGGACAGCATCCGGTTCAGAATTTGATGGCAGATTAATCCCACCATTTGCGGTTAAGTGGAGATGGTGGAAAGGGTGACAAATAGGGTGGCTAACATTAAACTGATTCCGAGGGCGATCGCACTAGGAAAATCGGTCAAAAACTCCCAGGGTTTATGGGTTTTGTCGGGGATTCCATAACCTCGCAATTGCATGGCTTTATAGACCTGTTCGGACTGTTGATAACTACGAATTAATAAACTCCCGGCTAAGGCTGCGTAAATCTGTAAATTTCGGCGACTGAATTGGTGGGGTTGAAAACCTCTTAATATGGTGGCGCGTTTCATCATTTGCAACTGATGGCTGAGTTCAAATATATATCGGTAGGATATTAATAACATATCCGCTAAAATGGGGGATAAACCAAGCGATCGCATGGCTTTAATTAGGGTGATAAATGGACAAGTCCCTAGTAAGACAACTCCAGTGGTAAAAATTGCCAAAAATCTACTCGCAATTAGCAAGACGGCTAGACTTCCTTCCTGGCGAATAATCACGGGTCCCCAAGACCATAATACAGTCGGACCGGAAATAAATGGCAATAAGCCAACTAACCCGAATATAAACAGTCCGGGATATTGTAGGCGATCGCCTAAAAAGGATAGGGGAAGTTTGGATATGGTATATAATATTAATGTGACTAGCAACATGGGGGGGACTAGCCAGAGTTGTTGAACATTAGCAAAAGCAAACATTAATATTCCCAACCCAATTAGCTTTGATTGGGGGTTCCATCTATGAATAAATGAATCGAGATTAGCATACTCATCTATCCTAAATTTCATAGTTAATCTCTCCGGTTTAGGAAGGGTGAGTTAGGGGGATTATTCAGACTCCCTCATCAATACAGTCTGTTCAGAAATCATCTGATCACATCTCAAAGTCCCTCTCCTCTCTGGGAGAGGGATTTAGGGTGAGGGTAATGTATTAAGCGACTGGTGAACAAGCTGTAATAGGGGTTATTGGGTTAATAACTCTGGCTTGACTCGACTTAGGAAATTCACCACCATCGCGGTAAATACTCCCTCAATAAACATCAGGGGAATATGGGCGATAATTAGGGCGATAATTGCAGCTTTTTCCGCTGGACTTTCCAGGGTCGAGGGAAGATTGGTAATCAGTATCACTAAAAATAAGATGGTGGAGAAACCTACACTAGACGCACCTGCTAAAAAACCGAATAAATTTAGGCTGATGGTAGGTTTCAGGTGATGACTAAATCGATGTCTACTTTGAAAAATTACGGCGGCTATTATAGCTGGAATCCCCATAATTATCCCATTAATCCCCAGGGTGGTTAATCCCCCATGTCCGAAGATAATCGCCTGGAATATTAAGCCGATGAGAATAGCCGGAAAAGCATAATAACCTAAAATAGCCCCCAGAAGACCATTTAAGACTAGATGAACACTGGCGGGAGGGATGGGGATATGTATGGAAGAGGCGACAAAAAAGGCGGCGGTTAAGAGGGAGGCTTTGGGAATGTTGGCGGTGGGGTTGGCTTGGCGGTTGATTTGACGCAGAGAATACCAGGTTACTAAGCCGGTGATTCCATAACCAGCCAGACAAATTTGGGCGGGAATAATTCCCTCAGAAATGTGCATAAGTTGATGATATTTGTCAGGTTTGATGGTGGGTTAGTTTTGCGATTCTTGAGAGGTTATATGGGGGCTGTCGTCTCCAACATCATCAGAGGGTTTTAATCGGGTAAAAAATAGGGCGGTGCCGATAAATCCCCAAATGACGGCGGCGGCGGCTACCCATTTTTGCACAGGGCTTGATGCGGAATTGGAGGCGATCGCATTTTGGGTGCTGTCGGATACCTCTTCCCCTGGGGGACTCACCGGAATCGCAATTAACGCCCCATGTCCGGCTTGACGGACGGTGGCTTCCCACAAACCGCTATTATCGTGGTCGGGAATGAATAAAAATTGACCATTATCATCGGTGTTTCCGGTCATCCAAGGGGTGCTAGGGTCCTGGGGGGTGTAGATTCTCACCTCGGCGTTAACCATGGGTGTCCCTGAGTCGTAGGCGGCGTTAATTTTGATGGCTGAGGTGGTTTGAGATTGGACGATGACTCCATGGGCGATCGCTGATTCTGGTATGGCGATCGTCCAAAATAGTAGGGATATACAAAGTTTCCAGTTCATTAAATCATCTCCTGATTATTCAAAAATAGTAAATTATGTGGGAGTTGATCAATCTTTTCGACTCATGGGCTTTTCGGCGCAGTGACCCTCACCCACATGGGCTAAATTCGGTAAAATTGCCATGATTCTCTGATAATCTTCCGCCGCCAGTTGTTCTCTGAGTGTATCTAAATTGGCATCTAAACCCTCTGGGGTGGCGATCGCTGCTAGGGGTTCAAAACCTAATGCACCAGTATTAATCTCCGCCTCCGCCTCCGCTTCTGGGTCTCCAAATAAGTGATCAAAATGAAAGGTAGCTTCTAGGTCTGCGCGACCCCCTGGCTGTAAAGTTCCTTTGCGTTCTTCTCCTACATAATCACCACAACTAAACGCCATTTCTTCATTGAATCTCAGGTTAAATGGTACAGTTAGACCATCTTTTGATGCTGTCCCCACTAACATTAATGAATAACCCGCCGCCATACCATCTACCGCCGGAACCATTTGCCACGAAATCGCATTATAGCGCCCTGGTGGTGCTGGAACTTCATTAACTAAAATAGTTGCAGCACTCTCGTCTCCTGCTGCTAAATCTACGGTTTGGAATTCTACTAAACTAATGATTTGTTGGGCTTGAGGTTCCACTCCCGTATCGGGATTATAGGGGATTAAAGTTTCATAGGCTTGGGCATTGGCAATGGTTACATAAACATGATTAAATGACAGTTCCCAACCGTCTTTACTCACAAAACCTTCCCGGATAAAATCTTCTCCATTGGCGCGAAATTCTATAGTCCCAATTTCGGCTGACCCTGGCTGTATAGCAGTGGTTTCCGACGGTGGAGTTTCTGATGTTTGACTCTGTAGGTTTTGGGTGTCGGCACAAGCACATAATGCGATCGCCCCCAGCAATAATATATTGCCTAATTTTAACAACTGTTTTTTCATCTTCCCAGCCCTAATCAGGTTGAACACCCACATTATACATAAAACTAATGGAATTTTGTATAACATACATTGTCTCTTTTGACAATGCCCTTGGGGGGCATATTTATTGACTATAAATTTAAGGATAGTCAAGAGAGTAAATTTTGTGATTATTAATTATTGCCCCCGCCATAGAATTATCTGCACAGGCAGTCAATAATTGTAGATTAACCCGCCTATATTGGCGGCATTTATTAAAGTTTGACAGGTTCCCTAAACGGGACTGCTTAACCACTCAGACCTTGATTAAAGTTGGGATTTACCCCTTGACAAATGTTGTTTTTCATGGTAAAAATTAATCCGAATATCTCTAATGGCATCTCAACCTACCAGCCGCAAATGTTAAGTCGTGCCATAATGTCCTATAATCGTTATGGAATGATGGGGGTTGGGGAAGTTATCAAACCCCGTCCCTTTGACGGAGGCGATGTCAAGCGGGATTCACAGACTAATAGAAAATTATGAGAGACCTTGACCAGGACAAAACCATTGAGCTACTTAACTCCATCATGGAATTTGAGTTAGCTGGGGTGGTTCGATACACTCACTATTCCTTAATGGTGACCGGACCGAATCGTTTACCAATTGTACAGTTTTTTCAAGCTCAAGCTACCGAGTCCCTCACCCATGCTCAACAAGCGGGGGAAATTCTCACAGGATTAGAAGGACATCCTAGCCAAAGAATTGCTCCCATTGAGGAAACTTATCAGCATTCGGTACAGGATTTATTGGCGGAAAGTCTCAACCATGAGAAAAAAGCTCTATCCCTGTATAAAGAATTACTGGAAACTGTAGAAAATGCCAGTATTTACCTGGAAGAATATGCTCGCACTATGATTGGCCAGGAAGAACTACACAGCATCGAAATTCGCAAGATGTTGCGCGATTATAGCTGAGGTAATGTCCGCAATTTAAAGCGATCAATAGCCTAGGTGGTTGAAAGTAACCAGACCACCTGGGCTAAACTATTATCAAGACTCTGGGAGAAGTTTTGATGTTATGATTAATTTGAGCTAGACCCCAAAGACGGCTATAACCCTACTATCCCATTTGAGATAAACACCCGCCATGAAACTCCAGGATATCATCAATACAGATAAACGGTACGATGTGAAAGATATCGCCGAAGATGAAGAACTCACCCGTCAGATTCAAAATATTTTGGTGAGTTTTAATTTACTAGACCCCCCAGTTGATGGCATTTATGGCCCCAAGTCTAATGCGGCTATGCACCGTTTTCAAACCTTGTTAGAATGTCAGGAAAGTGGTTTTTTAGGAACTATCACAGCCCAAAAATTACTGACGACGAAACCAGAGGATATTCGCACAGATATACCCATCCTGAAAATCACTAGGGATACAATTCTCAAGCTGAGACCCGTTGATTCTGCTCAATTAAATGAATCGGAAAAACAAGGTGCTAAAGCTGGGCAAGAATTTCAGTTATTAGCCTTTGAACCAGACCGAAATCACATCAGAGTTGCTCTCAGAAGTGAAACTTTTAAACAGCATTCAATCTGGTATATTTTTGATAAACACGGGGAAATATATCAGGGGAAAAAGTTAGTTTATCCCAAGTTATTACCAGCGGAAGTGAGATTGCGGAACTTTCCCTATTTTTCTCAACTCGATAACTGGTTTAATCCTACGGGATCATGTAATGTTACCTCGATCGCTATGTGTCTGAGCTATTATGGGGCTCGTCGTCGGGTTAGTTATGGTCAATTTGAGGATGAGTTATATGAATATGCTCTCAATAAGGGCTATAGCCGCCACAGTCCCCAAGATTTAGCCAAAATTGTCCGAGAGTATGGCTGTAAAGACTACTTCACGACTAACGCGACTATTGATGATGTAAAAGAATGGTTGGCGGAAGGAAAACCTACCGTAATCCATGGTTATTTTACCTCCTTTGGTCACATCATGCCAGTAGTAGGTTATAATAGCTCTGGCTTGATAGTTCATGACCCCTATGGCGAATGGTTCTCTAGTGGATATCGTACTGATTTGAGTGGCGCATATCTGACCTATTCTTACTCTTTAATCCGGCGGCTGTGCCTCCCGGATGGCAATTTTTGGGTTCACTTTATCGCCCCATAATTCTAGGGATGATTGAGGCACAAAACTATAACCAGAAATTCCGGTTTTCTGTGCCTCGGTCTTCACGACTACCAAATGGGTCCACCAGAAGGGGGATTATTTCCTGGGGTGGCGGGAGTAGATGGGGTGGCGGGAGTCGATGTGCCTTCTACTGGGGTGGCTTCCAGAAAATTGTTAAAGTCAATATACACGCCGCTGTCGTCTTCGCTTTCAAATAGGGGACTACTGGCTCCGGCGCGCACATTAAAAAGCTGTTGTACAGTAGTCACAGGGTCTGAGCCGGGTTTGAGAGTGAATAAAACACGATCGCCTGAACAGGGAATGGCATTGTCACTAGCCACACATACGACATTTTGGCGATTAACTATGCCGTGGGTAATGTAATTTAACCAACCCAAACTGTAAAAGTTTTGGAACCGCGCGGAAACTTCCCGACAGCGTTGTTCAGAGGTATAGCCGGAACTACTGAAATAGTCCGAATACCATTTAATCACAGGAACCCGTCCTCTGGGTGTGACTGCATAGGTGGTAGGTAAACCGTCTGGCCCTTGTTCACAGATAAACTGAGTTCGGGAAACGGTGGGAGGGTTCACCATAGCCTGGTTAGAGGAATTATCATTAGTTGGTATCGGCTGAGTTGTTTCCTGGGGGGGGTTTGTGCTTTGGATTCCTAGGGGAATGAGTCCGGGGGGTAACAAAACTCGATCAATCACAACAATTACACTATCATTAGGACCGGGAATTGGTAACTGATCAGCGTTAGCCTCGTTAAGCATTAGTTTTTGGTCTCTGGGGTTGCCACTAATGCGAACAGTGTTCCCTTGCCGAGTCGTGATTTCCCCGGATTCTACCTGCTGCTGGGTGATGCGACCAGCGACAACGTGATAGTTTAAAATCTCTCGCAGCATTCCCTGATTTTCTGGCCGGAAAAGGCGATCGCGAATTTCACGAGGCAGATTAGCAAAAGCTGCGTCTGTTGGTGCTAAAATGGTGTAAGTTTCCCCCTGGAGTTGTTGGCTCAAACCGGTGTCTTGTAAGGCTTTCCCCAGTGTCCTCAATCGGTCCTGTTTACCTATAACCTCTGCTAACCCTAAATCGTCTTCTGACTCGTAGTAGGAAGACATGGGGTTAAAAAAGCTATAGTAGGGATAATACTGAGCTAGACTCGGTGCGACACTGTGCAGAGCCAGAATGCCTAACGCTGCTGTGCCTACAGACCAATGTTTAAGACTGATAATATTCATAGTTTTTCTCCTAATGCTGCTGAAATAGATAGAAAGGTCGAGGCTATCACTACTGACGACCTCACCAGGGGGATATCATTTAACCTAGCGTGATTATCTATTTCCATACGACTGTACGACCCCTGACGCATGATCGCCGCCTCTGTGTTCCATTGTGGCACATTCCATTAACTGCTATTCTACCCAACTAAATCACTAAATAGGTAATCTCACTCATATTTTCTGAATCAGTGGGGGATTTACCAGTGGCGATCGCTTTTTGGCACTTGACAAAAATGGCAAAATGTGCATTATTTATCCATGGTAGCGAATTGTTGATTTTTGTCTGGGGTCAGCATCAAAGTTCTAAAAAGAGAGTATACAATGGTAAGTGTACAGTCAATAGCCGATTCAGAGTGAGAGGATAACAAAAATGCCGACAATTAATTGGGCATGGGAAGAGTTAATGATCCAGGCAGATGGGCGTTATCTAAGCGACGCAGAACTCAAGCCCTTTCAGCAATATATTCAAACCCTCCCGGCACGGACAAAAACCTATGAAATTATGCGGGCGAAATCCCCCGAACTGATCAAGATTGCCTTGAAAAAGTTTATGCTGATTCACCCGGAAGTAATGCAGCAACACTCGAAGCGCTGTATTTACGATATGAACATGGCGATCTGCTTAATGTCGGTGGCTATGTTACGGGATGACCCCCGCTATTTTCGGGAGTCGTTGATGTTGTGGTTAGCTAATATTCTGTCTGCCTACCAGAGAAACGTCGCCTGCTTAAAAGCCTATCACTGCTTGGAAGAAACCATGCAGGAGAAACTTCCCAGCGTTTGCAATCAACTGCTTAAACCTTACATGGATATCATTATGGAAGTCTTAGACATTCCACCTAAGTTGATGGCAACAGTACAACGGGGCGCAGCCAGCTCTAAAGGTTAATTAGTTAGTGTTTTTTGGATGTGATTTTTGGATGCGATTAAAGCATAATAGGAGCGGAAAGTATGCCCTTACATGAAACCATCACCACTACCCATGATGCGTCCGTTGAAGAGCGCACATTTGTGCTGAGTAAAATCTATCAGCAAGTCTTAGAACGTCAGCCCTATGATTCGGAACGTAAGCAATTATGGGATTTAGAAAGGGACTTCAAAAAAGGGAAACTAGGAATCCGCCACTTCCTGAAAAGTTTAGTAGTGCGACCGGTTTATTTAGAACATTTCTATGAGAATAGTTCTAACCTCAAGTTTATCGAAAATGCCTGTAAGCATTTTTTAGGGCGCACACCCCACGGAGATGAGGAAATACACAATTGGGATAACATTCTGCTGCGACATGGTGTAGGGGCATTGGTTTCGGATATGGTGGACTCAGAGGAGTATCGTAAATGCTTCGGCTATTTTACGGTTCCCTACTGGCGTGAACAGGCTTTGTATCAGTCCGCGACTGAATATTTAGAAAATGAGCGCCTCGCACATGAACACCCCGGACAGCGAGGCTGGGGTATTCCGAATCACTACCAACAAAAGCTACATCTGAACTCTGATAGTGAGGGTCAGGGGGCTCCAACTGAAGAAACACCGCCAGAGGAGTTACAACCATCTCCGACGGTGGTGGTGGGGACGATGACGGAAACTGAGGCGGAAAAAATTATGGAGTGCATCCAGGAAATTTCTAAAATCCTGTTTGAAAACCGCATTCCCGAACAGCGAATATCTCGCAAACGCATAGAAAATGGGATTCGACAACAGGTGTTGGAGTTTATGACTCCAGAAGATGCCGTTTTACTGGGTGATTAGTTATGGTGGTCTGGTGCGTCAGATGACGCACCGAGGGGAACCCCTGTTAACTGATTTCGACATTAGCCGCGCTTAAATTAGCGCCTGGTGGGTCAGTATCGATGATAGGATTACGGGCTTTAATCAAAGCGATCGCCCGATTGACACTCTCAGGTAAAATCACCACCAGAGACTCCTTGGGAGCCTGTTCTAAGGCCATATTAATGGCATCGGTCTCATTAAGGACAGTCTCATACTTAACCCGAGGATCGCGAACAGGTGACAGAACCTCCTCAATTCCCTGAGTAATCAGAACCGCTGCATCTCCCGGAGGTCGTCCTCGGGTATCATCATCTTCCTTCACGATAATCCGGTCAAACATCTTAGCGGACAATTTACCCAGAGTCACAAAATCCTCATCACGGCGATCGCCTGGACCTCCTACCACCCCAATCCGAGGCCCCGGCCAATTGTTAACAAACCCCGACAAGGCTTCATAACTAGCGGGATTATGGGCATAATCGATCAAAGCATGATAACTGCCCATATTAAACAGATTCATGCGTCCGGGAGTTTGGTCAGCCGAAGCAATGAAAGTAGCCAAAGCGGTGCGAATATGCTCAATTTTCACCCCTTGAGCAAAAGCGGCGACACAAGCTGCCAAAGCATTAGCAATCATAAACGGAGCCATACCCCCCATAGTCAGGGGAACATTAACCGCCTGTTCAATCCGCAGAGTCCAATCACCCTTGAGAATTGACAGATAGCCATTTTCATAGACCGCCGCCAATCCTCCGGCTTCCGTATGGCGCACAATAATCTCATTATCGGGATTCATGGAGAAATAAGCCACTTGAGCTTTCACCCGTGCGGACATGGCAGCCACTAGGGGGTCATCAGCATTAAGGATAGCATAACCGCGATCGCTGACGGCCTCAGCCACCACACTTTTAACCTTAGCCATTTGTTCAATGGTATCGATATCTCCCAAACCCAGGTGATCAGCCGCCACATTAAGGACGACACCGATATCACAGGTATCAAAACCCAGACCCGATCGCAAAATTCCCCCCCGCGCACATTCAAGGACTGCGACTTCTACGGTGGGGTCACAGAGGATCAGGTGAGCGCTTTGGGGTCCTGTATTATCCCCTGGTTCGGCCATATAATCGCCGATATAAGTGCCATCGGTGGTAGTATAACCAACCACCTTTCCTGTCTGCTTCATAATGTGGGCTAACAGGCGAGTGGTGGTAGTTTTGCCATTAGTGCCGGTGACCGACAGAATGGGAATCCGACTAGGGGTAGACCCTGGGAATAGCATATCCATCACCGCCCCGGCGACATTACGGGGTAGGCCTTCACTGGGGGCGACGTGCATTCTAAATCCTGGGGCGGCGTTAACTTCCACAATCACGCCATCCACCTCCCGCAGGGGTTTAGAAATATCTGGGGTAACTACATCAATTCCGGCCACATCTAGGCCAATAATTTTGGCAACCCGAGCAAATAGCCAGATATTTTCTGGGTGGACTTCATCAGTGCGATCGATAGCACTGCCCCCCGTACTGAGGTTAGCCGTAGCCCGCAAAAAGCAAACTTCCCCCTTTGGTAGGACGGAATCGATAGTATATCCGGCTTCCTCAATCATAGAAAGCACCGTTTGATCAACCACAATTCGGGTCAGGACGTTATCATGTCCATCTCCCCGGCGAGGGTCTTTGTTCGTTTCCTCGATTAATTCCTCAATGGTGGATTTACCATTACCAACCACATGGGCGGGGACCCTTTCCGACACTGCTACCACCCGACCATTGACGACTAAAACCCGATGATCTCGACCTTTGTAGAATCGCTCAATAATCACACTACGGGTTTTTGAGGCTTCACTGGCTGCATCATAGGCCGCCTGAGCCGTTTCCCAACGAGTCACATCTAGGGTAATACCTCGGCCGTGGTTGCCATCTAGGGGTTTAATGGCAATAGGATAGCCCCCCACATCTTCGATCGCATCAGTGAGGTCTTCAAAGTAACGAATTACCGTCCCCCGTGGTACAGGAATCCCCCCATCCCGCAGCACTTGTTTAGTGCCTTCCTTATCGCAGGCCAGTTCCACCCCCAAAATACCAGTGCTACTGGTGAGGGTAGCTTGAATGCGCTTTTGATTGACACCATAACCAAACTGGATCATAAACCTGGCGTTTAGTTGCATCCAAGGGATATGGCGAAATTCAGCCTCTTTGATGATCGCTTCTGTACTCGGACCGAGGGCAGCTTGGGCTTTTAATTCCTTGAGGTCTTCGATATCCTGAGTTAGTTCTTCAGCCGGATAAGTGCCAGTTTCGGCAATACTCTGACACAGACGCACCGCCGCCCGCCCTGCATATCGGCCCGCCTGTTCATTTTCGTACTCATAGACCACCTGAAACACTCCCGGAGTCGAGGTTTCCCGCGTCCGACCAAACCCCACAGGCATTCCCGCTAGTTGTTGAAGTTCCAGGGCCACGTGCTCTATAATATGACCCATTAATGTTCCCCGTTCCACCCGACTGAGAAAGCCACCCCGCACTCCCGGAGAACAACAATGCTCTACTAAACTAGGCAAAACGGAGGTTAAACCTTGATAAAATCCGGGAATATCTGAGGAGTAGCGTTCTGATAATTCTTCTAGGTCAAGACGCATTACGATCAGCTTGTGTCGTCTGATACTCCAGTAGTTAGGACCTCTGAGAGTTAGGATTCTAAGAATTTTCATATCTGTCTCGGTGGGTGATCCAGGAATTATTTTGGTGACAAGTCTCTGTGTTATTCAATGTCAAACTTCAAAGACCTCAAAACTGTTCGCATTGAACAGTTTTGCGACCTGAATATGATACAGCAATCCGAACTATAAGCTGGCTGCTGCTGGGAAGGCGGTGTGGGTTCGCATATTATAACTGTCACCGTGGCAGAGAATATTGACCCGCAGGTTAAATAAGCTCAGTGGGTCAGTAGCCCCCGCCTGGGCTACATTGGTATAGGATAGATCTTTCGCATCTATTATGGTCACGGTTCCTTTACCAATTACCCGCACTCGCCCTTCTCCTTCAAACATGGCACAGGTGTCCTCATCAATGCCAATCCCCATTTTATCTGGATGGGCGGCGATCGCACTAATTAGACGAGAGAAGCGGTTGCGATTATGAAAATGTTGGTCTACGATCAAATCCGGTAGAATATCCAGCCCGGTAGCCATATCCACTAGCGATCGATTAGGAGATTCCCCACTACCCCCCCCAGCGATCATGTGATGGCTCATCACCGCCGCCCCGGCACTGGTTCCCGCCAGGGCTATTTTACCCGCCCTAGCTGCTACCCGAATTTTCTCCATTAGCGGCGTATCTGCCAACAAACTGTACAGCCTTAACTGATCTCCTCCCGTCATAAACACCCCTGTACAATCCTCTAAATAATCGTGCCATTGTGGATCTTCACAGTGATGACGTTCCCGAATATCAAATACTTTCAGGGTCTTCGCTCCCATATTCTCAAAAATTTTTTGGTAGCGTTCTCCTTGAATACTCGGTTCTCTGGAGGCTGAGGGAATAATTGCCAGTTGGGCATTTTCCCCCCCAGCACGACTGAAAAAGGTTTGCAGAATCTCACGTCCATGAATCTTATCTTCGGCTCCTCCAATGACTAAAATTGAGGTTTGAGTTTTTGGATTAATCATTTGTTCAAGGGCTTGAGATGTCAACTGCTGCATATTGTTCTCCTCATGATAGGCATGAATTCAACTTAGCGGGCTTCTTTGGCGGACTCCAGATTCTGCACCACCACCCTTTTCCGGGTCTGGTTTGACTTCACTGCCTTCTGACATAAATTTGGCATAAAAGGGGACAGCAAAACTTTGTCTCTTGTGAAGTTGCCCTCCTCGGTTTTAGGTGAGTGACACTAACTATCGCCCTAACCAGAGGATATTTACCCAATTTGACCAAGAATCTGGCTAGTTTCCCAATGGGTTATGGTTCTTTCTCGATTCACCCCATCACCTGCCCGGATTCCCGAATCTCTTGACTTAGAGATGCTCGAACTTAACATTTGCTTAATAGCCAATTTAACTTAAATCCTGTCAGGGAACCCGGATAAATTTGGACTTGAAGGTGATCACACCAGATTCTATTTGCTTGGCAGACCCTCGCTTAATCTCCTTTTGCCGGAAATGCACACAGATGCTGCCAGGAAAAATTACCAAATTAGCGCAAATATTAGCATTTTAGTATATTTTGATACGGATTTAAACAATTCTTTAGACCCACCAGACCCACCGGACTTTCCCAGATTTTCGGGATCGAGGGTGTTACACCAAGCCCCGCTGCCCGATTTTATAACAAGGAGTCTGTTCTTGTTCACGGATCACATCTGTTTTTATCTTTTTGGTTGGTTGCCAGTAAGGCTCAAGTTGTCTAATGGCTGTGGCTAAAAGTATGACGCGCCCATCTTTTTCAGCCATAGTCGGTACCAATTTGCTACAATGCTTCTATCAGCTCCCAGCAAGCGACCGATTGAGAGTAAAAGTCAGGCATTGCCCGAGCCTGCTAACTCTGGGAACGGTTGGCATCAGTCAGTCGTCAGATCTACTGGTTTTGCTGCCTGTCGAGGTATCTCTCAGGAGCAATTCTGGGAAACAAGCACCTACCATAGCAGGTACGGTGGCTGGAGGGTTAATCATACAGTTACTGGCTTGGTTTGAGGTTCCGTGCGATTTGACATTATTACTCTGTTCCCTGAATTTTTCTCTAGCCCCCTACAGTCAGGACTTCTAGCTAAAGCAATAGCTCGCCAGATCGCGGCGGTCTACTGCACTAATCCTAGGGATTTTGCCCTCGACAAGCACCGACGGGTCGATGATGAACCATACGGCGGCGGGGTGGGAATGGTATTGAAACCTGAGCCGATTTTTGCGGCGGTTGAGTCCCTTCCCTCTCTTCCCCGACGAGAGGTGATTATGTTGACCCCCCAGGGGGAAACTATGCACCAGGGACTATTTCGCGATTTGGCTACTGGTTATGACCAACTGGTTTTGATTTGTGGACACTACGAAGGCATCGATGAGCGGGTCATGCACCTGGTGACTCGCGAGGTGTCTTTGGGTGATTTCGTCCTAACTGGGGGCGAAATTCCAGCCCTGGCTTTGATTAATGGTGTGGTGCGCCTGCGACCGGGTACTGTGGGTAAGGTTGAATCCCTCAAGGCGGAGAGTTTTGAGGATGGACTACTAGACTATCCCCACTATACCCGCCCGGCTGAGTTTCGGGGAATGCGTGTCCCTGATGTTTTGCTCTCTGGTAATCATGCTGATATTCAACAATGGCGACGAGAACAACAACTTCAACGCACACAACAGCGCCGTCCTGACCTGTTATCGGGTCTGGAACTTCCTAAGCCGGAAAATTGAACTGACAAAACCCCTAACCCTCTCTTAAAGGCGATCGCAACTATCTGTGAAATCCCATGAATCACTCACCTGAGCAATATATTACCGCCATCGATCGCGCTTTGAGTCAGGATAATTTCCATCAAGCCGCAGATTTAGCCTGCGAAGCGTTTAAGTCTTATCCTAACTCGGACAAAATTAAACGATATATGCAGCTTTTTGGACCGAAAACCTTGGAGTTTCACCGCTTACCACCTAACCCTGAGATGTCTTTGAATTTTAACTGGGTTGTCCAAAACCGCCAGGGCTACCGAGGTAGATGGGTAGCCCTCAAAGGCGGGAATTTGGTGAGTGATGCAGCCTCCCTAGATGAGTTAAAACAAAAACTGGGCGATCGCGTTAAGTTTTTGTTCTGTACGGTGGTATATTGACGGGTGGCTCTATCCTAAGACCAGTAATTCGGGTTTAGCAATCATCACTAATCCAAAGAATACCATAAAGGCTCCCGCAAATAGTTTCAGTAATCGCCCTTTTTCTTCGGTTAGACGATAGGATGAAAAAGAGTAAATAAAACTGATGAGAATCCCCAATAGCGGCAGAATATAGACTACAGCATAAAAAGCCGTCCAGAGACTATAACACAGTAAAACATTAGTCTGACAATAGTTGACTAGGGTTGCCATATATACAGTGGGTAAAATGGCTGTACATCCTAACTCTACTAGGTTGACGAAAATTGCTAATAAAACTGTAGCCAATAAGGCGGCGGCAAATTTTCGGCGATCGCTTTTAGCTGATTGTAATTGGTTGACGATGTTTCGGGCTTTTTTGGTAATCTCAATTTGCTGGTCTTTGGATAAAGACAGAGACACAGATTTTTTGAACCAAAAGAAGTCCTTGATGTTAATTAAGCCAGCAATGGTGATCACTGTACCCAATATAATCATCACTATTTGACCATATTTATCTATGAAAATTGAGCCCACTAATACCATGGCCATGATAAACACAAAATACATGACCCCTGATGTCACCACAAAGGTGGAACCCACTAGGGCCATATCTCGCCTACTTTTGGTATAGGTCAGCAGCGATAATAGGATAATTAACACTGTAAAAGCACAGGGATTAAACCCGTCGGCTAAGGCGATGATAAATACAAATAGGGGGAAGGGTAAAGCAGCCGCAAATCCTCTAATTACTGCATCTGGGGTAAATGCGATCGCTAAAAATAGACTAACCATAATTACACCTGTTAGTCCCCCCAACCATAATCGCTTCGTTTCGACTGGTTTATCTTTAATGCTGAAAATTGGGTAGGTGACTACATAAGCTAGGGGTAAAAATGATAAAACCCAGACAGGTATACCTTGTGGTGAAGGTGGTGGAGTCTGTGTAGCTTGTGGAGTGGGTGTAGGTTCCACATTAACCGTTTGACCGGGAATGATAATAGCAGTTGCTAACTCGGCTTCAATAGCATTAATAATTTGGTTCTGATAGCCTATATAAGCCTGATAGGATGGGATAAATTCTAACTCTCCTGGGTCTGGGGAGAAACCGATAAAGGATTTATCACCAATTATCGTTCGGGGAACTGCGCGACTACTCAGGTTATTTTCCTCAAGAAATCCTTGGAATTTTTCCGGCTGTTTGTCAACATCAACCATAGTTAGAGTGACATTATCATTAGCTTCTACTAGGGGAAGTAAAAAGGCTTTTTGTTGACGACAATAGGGACAGTTTTCGCTGGTAAAAAATAACACATCTACGGAAGTCACATCATTAGCAGATATGGCTCCGGCTGTTACGGTTAGTATTCCCAGTAATAGGGAAAAACAGAATATGATAGTTTGACGCAACCAGGTTTTCTTCAACATAAGACTTAGCCTGTTAATTGATGAATGCTTCAAATGGCGATCGCTCCTCAAGTGGCCGACACTTCAACCAAAATTGTGGCTCCCCCTAGACGATTATGGTAAAATCGGTTATGCTTACAAGTTAGGGGTAGTTAGCCTACTACCAGCGGTAGCATCACCAAGCCAAAGCATCTACTAAGAACTTGACGAAAATTTGCACTGACTGGTTCTCTGCATTTACTATAACTTGATTTACTGTTAAAATGCCAAATTTTAACCTTTCTTAACCTTGTCGCCATTCTCCATATCATCAGACCAGCGATAATTCAGTTATAAAAAAGGAAGCAATATGAAACCCATGCGATCGACTGATAGTGATTATCAATATTTTTGTGTGCGTCTCCAGCCCTTACTAGAAATTGCCTACGAACCTGCCACAATTCCGAGTATTTTAGACCGTCTATTTGCCGTAATTGGCGACAATTTATATATACCAAACGGCAATGAAAACCCCAATAAATGGACAGAAAACAACGTCACATTAATCACCTATGGCGATAGTATTTGTAGCCGGGATACTGACCAAAAACCCCTAGAAGTTTTGGCAAAATTTTTAGGAGAACACCTGCAAGATACCATCACCGGGGTGCATATTTTACCCTTTTTTCCCTATACCTCAGATGATGGATTTGCCGTCAGTGACTATTTAAGCGTTAATCGGGAACTCGGAGACTGGGAAGATATCAAAACCATTGCTAGTCAATTTAACTTAATGGTAGACGTAGTGCTTAATCATGTTTCCAGTAAGCACCAATGGTTCCAACAATTCCAAGCCGGAGAAAAACCAGGCTCTGATTATTTTATAGTGGTTGAACCCGAAACCGACCTATCAGAAGTTGTCAGACCCCGCAACAGTCCCGTATTAGTCAAAGTAGAAACTGTCCATGGAGAAAAGCACGTTTGGGCAACTTTTAGCGAAGATAAGATTGATGTTAATTTTGCCAATCCTGATGTCTTAATTGAGTTTTTGAAAATCATCAGATTTTATATAGTGAATGCCAAAGCCAGATATATTCGCCTAGATGCTGTGGGTTTTATGTGGAAAGAAATCGGCACATCTTGCATTCATTTACCCCCAACCCATGCCATTATTAAACTACTGCGGGAACTGGTAAATATGATAGATCCAGAAGTAGCTTTAATTACCGAAACCAACGTACCAAACCGGGAAAATCTCAGCTATTTTGGCAATCGAAATGAGGCGCACATGATTTATAACTTTAGCTTGCCGCCACTGTTGTTAAATGCGATGCTTCAGGGTAAATCAGACCATCTCAAAACCTGGATGATGAGTATGCCACCCGCCCCCCTAGGCTGTGCTTATTTTAATTTTACGGCTTCCCATGATGGCATTGGTTTACGTCCGGCCGAGGGTTTACTTTCCGATGATGAATATCAAAGCCTGTTAACCACTATGGAGAAATTAGGCGGTAAAATTAGCATGAGGAAAAAGCCAGATGGTAGTGAGAGTCCCTATGAAATTAATATTTCCTTATTTGATGCCATGAAAGGCACAGTTAAAGGAGAAGATACCTGGCAAATTCAACGCTTTATTTGTTCCCAAACTCTGATGATGTCTTTAGAGGGGATTCCGGCATTTTATATTCATAGTTTATTGGCTACTCCCAATGATTATGACAGGTTAAAAGAGACGGGAATGAATCGGTCAATTAATCGCTATAAGTGGCAGATTGAGGATTTACAAAAGGATTTAGAGAACCCCCATTCTCCTCGATCGCTTGTATTCCGCGAAATCTGTCGGCGCATTAAAATCCGTCGCCAACAGGGTGCTTTTCATCCTAACGCCACTCAATACACCCTACAATTAAAGCGATCGCTATTTGGGTTTTGGCGACAAAGTATGACCAGAGACCAAAGCATTTTCTGTATCTTTAATCTGACCGATAAACCCCAACAACTCAATTTAAGAGATGTCAACCTGATCTGTATAGATCCTTGGTTAGATTTAATCAGTGGGGAAATGATTACCGATATTTACTCCAAGTACATCTTACAACCCTATCAAGCCGTGTGGATTACCAACAAATTCTAGTACAGCATGATCAGACTCAGAGCGATCACTAAGAATTTTGAGAGTTAACCGTGCAATCTGTGATAACCTAGCAAAACCTAGCTAAAACCCGCCTAAGTTCAATTCACCCTTGATATGGAACAATTTTTAAACCTAATTCCAGAGAGTCCAATAGTCCCATTTACAATTCTGATCCTAGTCAGTTTAACCATTCCTCCCATTTTCGAGCGTCTTCGACTCCCCGGTTTGGTGGGTTTATTATTTGCGGGAGTAGTATTAGGACCCAACGGAATGCAAGTTTTGTCTCCTGACTCCGAAATTATGAAATTACTTTCGGATATCGGCAAAATTTACCTAATGTTTGTGGCGGGTTTAGAAATTGACCTAGAAGAATTTAGGCGCAAACGAAATAGATCCCTATCCTTTGGTCTGATGACCTTTGCTTTCCCTTTAACCGTAGGAACCGCAATTGGTTTATCAGTTGGCTATGGTATAAACACATCAATTTTAATGGGTTCTCTACTAGCTTCCCATACCTTATTAGGTTATCCCATTGTAGCACGATTAGGAGTAGTTGCCAATGAATCAGTAGTCGTCACTATTGGAGCCACTATTTTTACTGATATTGCCGCTTTATTGGTGCTGGCTATTTGTATTTCCATTCATGGGGGAGATTTTTCCGCTACTTCCATAATTATACAATTAGCAGCCCTAGGAATTTATGCTGCTATTGTCCTGTTTGGTTTAGATTGGGCTGGAAAGGAATACTTTAGGCGTACAGGAAATGAAGAAAGTAATCAGTTTCTGTTTGTCATGCTGGCAGTTTTTTTGGTCTCGGTAGGCTCACAAATTATCAATGTTGATCAAATTGTCGGTGCATTTTTAGCAGGCTTGGCGGTTAATGATGTGATCGGTCATAGTCCGGTAGAGGAAAAAGTGGAGTTTGTAGGTAGTACCCTATTTATTCCCTTTTTCTTTGTGGGGATGGGATTACTCATTGATGTTCCGGCTTTTATTCAAAGTTTAACAACTGGTATTGGCTTAACTTTAGCTATTGTTTTAGGCTTACTAGGTAGTAAGTTAATGGCTGCTACTGGGATGAAATTACTGTTTCGTTATAACTGGAACGAAACAATGACTATGTGGGCTTTATCTGTTCCCCAGGTGGCTGCTACCCTCGCCGCCGCCTTAGCCGCTGAACGGGTAGGGTTGATATCTGAGCAAGTCTTTAATACGGTGATTGTGCTAATGTTGGTCACTTCAGTTTTGGGACCAATATTAACCGCTCGTTTTGGGAGTCGATTATCTATCCCCAAACCTAATTTACAAGCACCCAAAGAGGCTTGGATACCTGAAAAACATTCAGAAATAGGCTTAGAAAATCCCTGGAATCAATTTACAGTTGTCGTGGCTGTATCTAACCCTATGTCGGTGCGGTATTTAGTGGAAATGGCGGGTTTATTGGCGCGTCACGAGTCGGGTTTAGTGGTTCCCATCACGATTACCCAAGCTCATGTACAAATGGATGAACCTCAGTTAGATGTTACCTTGCGTCAAAGCGATCGCCTCTTAGAAAAAGCCGCAGAAGTGGCTAAGGAGTTTGGTGTCCAAACTGAAACTAGACTCCGTATCGATGACGATATTGCTGAAGGAATTAGCCGCACCGCTAGGGAATTTGACGCGAGTTTAATTGTGATTGGTTGGAATTCTAACACTAGCCTACGAGCCAGACTTTTAGGTAACTTAATTGATAATGTATTTTGGTCTTCCCATTGTCCGGTGGCGGTCTTAAAGCTATTGGAAGCACCTATTGACATCCATCGGATTTTGGTTCCGGTTAAAAATATTACCCCCCAAGCGATTAGAACTATTCGATTTGCTCAACTGTTTGCTGATAGTAACCAAGCTGAGGTAATGTTATTGCAAGTTTGCGATCGCCGCACTTCTAGGGAACAGGTGAATGAGTTGGAGTCGGAATTATCCACAATTCTAGCATCAGGACCCCAGGTCAAATCTGATATTCAGGTCTTAGTCCATGACAATGTATCTGATGCACTTCTCAAAGCCTCTCAATCCTTTGATTTAGTCGTATTGCGATCGATGCGTCGTCGCACCGCTGGGGGTCTGGCTGTAAGCGATGTCACTACGGAAATGATTAAGAGTTTGACCTGTTCCTTTATCCTATTTGGTGAACCACACTCTTGATTTTTGGCGAGGAACCTGCTACAATGACTCTCAGGTGTGCGAGACGTTCAGGTATGAAATAAGGTTGAGATGCCTAAAATAACTACTTGGTAGCGACTTCAACCCCTGGGTTGGATATAAGGAGCGCACTCCTGACCATCCCTATAACTGTTTATATGTCCCGACGCTTAGGGAAATCTAAGCAAGGCAGGGAACTCAAGGTCCTAAGCGAACTGAGAAATCACAGAGCAGAGGGTAACGGCGATAGCCACCCCTAGTTTTAGGACTCACAACCCTAGGACTAAAGCGGGGAACGGAAGGCTCCGAGGTGTAACCTAATACCGGAATCGAGACCACTGCCAACCATCCATGATTAAGGAAACTGAATGTCCGGCTTGAACCATGGTAATACATTAGCAGCGAAATAGGTTGACACGCTGCGCCCAAAAGGGCAAGGGGAAAAGTAGGGGGCTCATACGACTACCTGCACAGACTTTTAAAGTACCCCGGTTCTGAGGACAAATCTAACGATGGAATGCCCATATAAGCGGAACGTTGTAACCCCTCTAATGCTCTGCCTATAAACAAGTGAGTAATGCTATT
>NZ_JARPLC010000085.1:0-22298 GCF_032350395.1 Limnospira sp. PMC 289.06 | reverse complement strand
AAATCATCATTCCCAGCGGGGTTTTGGTAAACCCGCCCTAACCCACCGGGAAATTATTGTAGGGGCGGGTTCTGCGGTCAATCATCATTCCCAGCGGGGTTTTGGTAAACCCGCCCTAACCCACTATTACTGATGAAAAATGGACTATAAAACTGCCCGTAGTTTCTTAATTGACCAAGGTATGGCTTTGGAAATACAAAATAACCCCGATGCCTTTTTAATTCGTCTGAAAGAAGGTAAGCCCCCAGTCCCTGGTCAAGTGACATCGATTTTGTTAGCAATTAAAATGGTGTATGACTCCCTCAAAGAAACCGATAACTTCGATCGCCCTCTGGTGTTGGCTTTGTATCAATTAGCCATGGAAAGCCATCAGCAATTTCTCCTCAAGTCTAAACAAGGTGTTGCATGGCCTCCCCTACTCCAAGAAGATCTTAATCGGATATCTCTGGGGGTAAAAAGCATTTTTTCCGGTCAATGGTATTGACAAAAACCAGATAGTATGCTTAAAATGGTGGGGTGCATGGCAGAAAATCTGGTGTATGCCAGCTTGGATGCCGCCAAGTTTGCTTTAACTTTTTGAGGAAACTAAACCAATGGAGATTCCTGGTAGTAGTAGTTTCATAACTACACATCAAGAGTCCGATTCGTCTAAAGAAGACCCTGACCCTAGCCCTAGGTGTGGCTGGCAGTTGATTGGTTTGATGAATTTGCCCCGATCGCTTTATTAAAGATTAGTGGGTTCATCTCCGGTCACTGCTGGGCATAGTGACTGGGAAGGAAGGAGGTAAACCCCCTAGACTATTACTGAATATTTGAATCAATTTCGAGCTGGTTTTTTCTTGGTATTGCAAGAAAAAGCCCGGTTGTTTCGTGATGTTTGATTAGTGAATAAATAGTGCAGCCAGTGGACTGGTTGACAGGTTGAATCTTTGAGGATTTATTCAGCCTGAAACTGTGTTTTGTCTACTTTTGCCACTTACAAAATCACCTTTTGTGAGTCGATTTATGCTGGCAAATATCCTCAAAAAATTAAGGCAATAAACATGGTTTGATGCTGACAATTATCCTGTATTTAGTGAGAGGTGAAAAATGCGTGGCAATGTTTTGAACGATTTACTACAACCTTTTGCATTAGAAGCGGCGAAAAAAGAGGCGAATAGTTTACCGGCTTCGGAACTGGTACAACTGCTGATGCAAATTGAACCCCATAAGCGAGTTATAGCGTTTCGATTACTAGAAAAAAACAGAGCGATCGCCGTTTTTGAATATTTACGCCCGGAGGAACAAGCCGATCTAATTCAAGATATGGAAAATCCCGAAGTAATGACGCTTCTGGAAGCACTTGATCCTGATGATCGTGTGCAGCTATTTGAGGAACTTCCGGCTAAAGTGACTAAGCGACTGATAGGGAAACTCAGTCCCCAAGCCAGGGAAACGGTTAACTTACTACTGGGATATCCCGAAAATAGTGCGGGAAGAATTATGAATCTGCGGTTGATTACCGTCCGCAGTCACATGACCGTTGCTGATACCCTAACGACTATCCGTCAATCGGAATTAGACCCGAATCAACTGGCAGTTGTGTTTATCATTGATGCCGAAAGATATTATCGGGGATTTGTTCCTACCGTTAACCTGATTAGAGCTAATCCTGATCAAATTATTGGTGAATTAGCCGAGGGTGAAACCATTGCCGTCCGCGCGAGCGATCGCGATTTAAAAGCGGCTCAACTCCTGAAAAATAACGACCTTCCCGCCATTCCTGTAGTTGATAACGAAGGGCGATTAATTGGAGATATCACCTTTGATGATGTGATTGATTTAGTGGAAGAAGAAGCCACCGAGACAATTTTAGGCCAAGCCGGAGTCGGGAATTTATTAACCCGTGATCAAGGTTGGAGTGAAAAACTGGTGCGTGGTCCTTCTTTCTATGCCATTAGACTGCGGATAATGTTCTTAATTGTTACCCTGATTGGTGGTTTTTTAGTCGGTGGCGTGATCGAAACTTTTGAAGATACCCTAGAGGCGATCGTGGCGGCGGCGGTATTTATTCCCCTAGTCATGGATATGGGGGGAAATGTCGGCACTCAATCAAGCACTATTTTCGCCCGTGGTTTAGCCTGGAGTCAAATTCACCCTAGCCAGTTTACTGCTTATCTATTCCGAGAAATTCGCATTGGCTTCATTATGGGGGTAATTTTAGGCACTGTGGCGGGAATAGCCGCCTACTTCTGGCAAGGATTACCTAACGATATCCCCCAACTGGGTTTAGCGGTGGGAATTTCCTTAACTTGTGTAATTACTTTGGGAGCAATTTTAGGAGCAATGTTGCCGATGATTATGCTAAGACTCGGCTTTGATCACGGTCCTGGTGCTGATCCATTTATCACCACAATTAAAGACTTTTCGGGTCTGTGGATTTATTTTTCTCTAGTGGGGTTGCTGGTTGGTGTTAGTTAACTGAGATTCAACCCACTACTATCTGAGTCAAGGAATTACCCTAAGTTGGCAAAAACATTGTAAAAACTAAGGAGATAAGAACATGATCATGAGTCAAGCTATCACTGCCCGCCCTAGTGTTATTTCTACCCTGAAACAAATTTGTTTGCGGAAACAGGAAATTGCACAAATTTACAAAGCTATGGCAAAACGGGAATCTTCGGAATCCCGTCGGGAGACTTTACGCAAGATGGCGACTTCCTCGGAGCAATCTATTCTATCTCCAGCTCGCACATTGAAACAGTTAGGGGAATCAGTACCTAGCCTCAAATATTCATGGTGGCAGCGGTCACGGGACTATTTAATTGCCGAAGTTAATCTTCCCTTGATTTTGCATTTGATTGAGAAGTTAGAGGCCCAGGATAACTATTATTTGAATCAAATTTTGGCTGAATATGGAGAAAAAACTACTGATGCTATCAATGATCCGAGGGAAGCTCGGCTGGTTTTGCAAGAAATGTTATCTCCCTATTGTCGCTATCGCGGACAGCTTACCTCAGAAAATCTCCGTTTTAACCAAGTTTTTCAGGAGTTTTCTAATCAAGTGGCGATCGCCTGTGCTTTAGAAACCAGTGGTAAAATCTCACCGAAACAAGCAATGGAGCGTCTGGAACAGTTGTGGCAGGAGTTGCAAGACTCCCACCCCGAATCATAACCGCTCCCGAATAGGGCAATATGGGGAGGTTGAACCCCTCCCCATCACTTATTTTTCCGCTGAATGCTGCCGAAAATATCCTAAAATCAGTAGGTTCTTGGCATAGTTAACTCAACTGTGTACAAAGTCCATCAAAGCAGAATCAGAAGAAGAGGTGAGCCATGGAGTGGACAGAAACATTGCTGAGACTGACGGTGGCATTTTTGCTAGGTTCGGCTTTGGGAATTGAACGTCAGTGGCGGCAGCGCATGGCTGGGTTACGGACTAATACATTGGTGGCGACGGGAGCCTCTATGTTTGTTATTCTTTCCGTGATGACTCCCGGAGAGGGTAGCCCTACCCGCATTGCGGCTCAAGTTGTGTCTGGAATCGGTTTTTTGGCTGGGGGTGTGATTTTAAAAGAAGGCCTCACGGTTAAGGGGTTGAATACGGCGGCGACTATTTGGTGCGCTGCTGCCATTGGGACTTTATCGGGGGCTGGTTTTTTTTCCCAAGCATTTATGGGAGCCTGTGCGGTTTTGATTGCTAACACGGTTTTGCGTCCCTTGAGTCTTCGCATTAACCAGCAACCCACAGAATGGACTGAATTAGAGTTTTATTATCTGTGTTCCCTAGTTTGTCGGGGTGATGAAGAAGCTCATATAAGGGTTTTATTACTCGATGCTCTGGGTAAAATGAATAAAATTAAGCTGCGCTCTTTGCGGAGTCAAGATTTAGATGACTTTAATAATTTGGTTGAGGTTGAAGCTCAAATAATAGCCCAGAATCGTGATGATAATTTGTTGGAGCAAATTATTAGCCGATTAAGTTTAGAACCTTCGGTTAAATCTGTGAGTTGGCGGATTCTTGAGCAAGACTATGATGAATAATTAATGGTTGATTATCAATTATTCATGAACCAGTAGAGGCGGGTTACACTGTAAATTACCCGCCTCCCCATCGATAAACCTTTAGACTACAACCTCTAAGAGTTGCCGTAAGGGAATATCAATTAGTTGTTGACTGCGATGGTAGTGGAAGTCTAAACTTTGGATAATTCGCTCTAGTAGGTAGCTGTCCAGTAATACCTGTAATTCCTGGTTGGTCTTGGGTAAAAATCCATCCTCTTTAGCTACTTCTAAATAACTGCCCAAAAATTTAGCACCTACCCAATTATACCAGATGTTCGCCCATTGTTCCATTTCTGGTAGATTTTCGGGTCGAATCATGCCATTTTCTACCTCGTTGAGTAAAGCAATACGGGTGGCATAATTGAGGGATTGTAACATGGCGGCGACATCCCGCAAAGGCGATCGCT
This sequence comes from Limnospira sp. PMC 289.06, assembly GCF_032350395.1. NCBI lineage: Bacteria > Bacillati > Cyanobacteriota > Cyanophyceae > Oscillatoriales > Sirenicapillariaceae > Limnospira > Limnospira sp. PMC 289.06. The sequence continues at coordinate 17,847 of NZ_JARPLC010000085.1, read as the reverse complement.
TCATCCGTCTTTCGTTCAAAGTTCGGTAGGTTTCTCCCTCAAAGTCAATTACCCAAAAATCCTTACCTGTATAGAGAATTTCTTCTAAGGAATAGTCCCCATGACAACGGGTTCGCAGTCCGGTAATTTTGAGGTTGAGTAGGGATTGAAAACGCGCTAAAATATACTCATGTTTACTCAGAACCTTTTTGGCTAAGTCCTTGGTTTCCGGTCCCATGGAATCGAGCCCTTTTCTCAGCTTCAGCATTACCTGTCCGGTCAGGTTTCGGGAATATTGATAAATCGATCGCTGATATAAAGATGAAAAGGGTTCTGGGGTAAAATTCGGGTCGTCCGTATCGCTGGATAAGGCAATATGTAACTCGGCTGTGCGTTGACCTAGTAGTTGAATATTACTCAGATATGATCCGATCGCGATCGCTACTTCTTCGGGAATTTCCTGATTTTTTAAGGTTAGCAGAGATTCTGAGGGAACCTCCACCGGAGTTTCCGTCGTTGGTAAAGTTATGCGATCGAAAAAGTCTCGGAGATTATCTAAAGTATAATTCCAAGCCTTAATACCATCGGGAATATATACCTGTAAAACCCCTAAAGTTGTAGAGTCTCCGCGACGGGGTTTATATTTTAACCCTCCCATTACTGGCGCAATGTGTTCTAATTGTTGTTTCTGTCCTAAAAAACTGCGAATTTCTAATTCGGGATTAATACCCGGTTCGACTCGGCGGAAGAATTTAAAAATTAGGCGATCGCCATAAACAACTAAGGCATTTTTATCCGTTTTTCCCATTAGCTGAGGATTCATTTTCTCTTCACTCATATCTACCCCAGCCAGCGCGTCCGTAGTCATCGCCGTTAAAGTGCCATGTTTACCTTTATACTGTTGGCGGTTCCGAATCATATCTAGGGGGAGAGTTAAGAAGTCTTGATCAGCACTTGCTTCAAATAAAATCCCCTCTTGATCATCGATTTTTACTGAAGCCAACACCGCACTAGGAAAATTAGCACTAACTTCTTTTGATTGTTCACCAATAGCACAAGATAACAGCACTACATAGGTTTCTGCAAACCCTTCTGTATAGTCTACATTTAGCATGACAATAGCTGCTTCCTGTTTGGGGAAAGGAATCGGAATAAAATCAGCAATTGTCACGGACTGCATAACCCTAGATTTACTAATAAACCACGAGGATCGATGTAGATATTCAGGGAACAAAGACTCTAAACGTTCGCGGGTATCCGACTGAGAAAAGATTTGATGCCAACTTTTCGCAACCTCTAAAGCTGGTAGTTGGTGGCGGGGACGAGGTAGCAGGCTGGTGGCTGGATCAAACTGAAGCATAAACCAGTAAAATCCATAGGGCGCAATACTCAGAAAATAGCTCGATTCTCCAATTTTTGGGAAGTGATTTCGCCCGAAAATTTCCACGGGAACCATTCCCTGAAATGGGGTTAAATCTAATTCTACACTCTGCACAAATCGCGACAGGTTTGCCACTACTAAAATATGTTCCCCAGAGTAGGTGCGGACAAATGCTAAGACTTTCCTGTTTTCGGGATGTAACAGTTCAAAAGTTCCACGTCCAAAGGCTTGAAAACGTTTCCGCATGGCAATTAAACGTTTCATCCATGACAGGAGGGAATTAGGATTAGCGCTTTGCGCTTCCACGTTGATGGCTTCGTAGTGATATTCAGAGTCTAAAATAACTGGTTGATACAGTTTCTGAGGGTTGGCACGACTAAAGCCAGCGTTACGATCAGGACTCCACTGCATGGGGGTACGGACTCCGTTGCGATCGCCTATATATATATTATCTCCCATGCCAATTTCATCACCATAGTACAGCACAGGAGTTCCTGGTAAAGAAAGCAGCAAACTATTCATTAGTTCAATTTGGCGGCGATCGTTCCCCAGTAGTGGCGCGAGACGGCGACGAATGCCTAAATTTAGTCGCGCTTGGGTATCTTCTGCATAGACCCGATACATATAATCTCGGTCTTCGTCTGTCACCATTTCTAGGGTTAACTCGTCATGGTTACGCAGAAATAATGCCCACTGACAATTATTAGGAATAGACGGAGTTTGGTTGAGAATATCCACAATCGGAAAACTATCTTCCATTCGTAATGCCATAAACAAACGTGGCATTAACGGAAAGTGAAAATTCATCTGACATTCATCACCTTCCCCATAGTAAGCGGCAGCATCTTCCGGCCATTGATTGGCTTCCGCTAATAGCATCCGATCCTCATATTTGCTATCAATATAAGCCCGTAATCTTTTCAAAAAGGCATGGGTTTGCGGGAGGTTTTCGCAGTTTGTTCCTTCCTGCACACACAGATAGGGAACCGCATCTAAGCGCATCCCATCTACTCCCATTCCTAACCAAAAATCCGCAAGTTCTAACACGGCTTGCTGCAATTCGGGACTCTCATAATTTAAGTCCGGTTGATGGGAGTAAAAACGATGCCAATAATAGGCTTTTGCTACCGGGTCCCACGCCCAGTTAGAGGTCTCAAAATCCTGGAAAATAATCCTCACTTCTGGGTATTTGTCTGGGGTATCACTCCATACATAAAATTCCCGTTCTTTACTGCCTTTGGGGAGTCTCCTCGCCCGCTGAAACCACGGGTGCTGGTCGGAAGTGTGGTTAACTACTAACTCGATGATTACCCTAATTCCCCTTTCATGGGCGGCATAAAGAAAGGTTTTAAAATCCTCTAAATTACCATAGATAGAGTTAACATCTCGGTAATCGGAAATATCATAGCCATCATCTCGCAATGGAGATGGGAAAAATGGTAAAATCCAGATGGCAGTGATGCCGAGTTCTTCGAGATAATCTAATTTTTCCGTGAGTCCAGCAAAGTCGCCAATACCATCGCCATTACTATCACAATAGGCGCGGACTGGCACTTCGTAAATAATCGCATCTTTGAACCAAAGCGGATCATTATTGAGTTTTGATTGTGCCATAGGTTTAATTTCTGTTCGTCAATATTTGCAAATTTTTAGGGCTTTTACTGATGGTCAAATGTCAAGGCTTTGCCTCTTACTTCTAAGTTAAGTTTGCCATGGTCATATACTACTTGACCTCCGACAATAGTAACCACTGGCCACCCGGTTAACTGCCAGCCTTCAAAGGGACTCCAACCACACTTAGTTTGCAATTCTGAGGCTAAAACTGGGCGATAATTGTTTAAATCAACTAACACTAAGTCAGCATCATAACCAGGGGCGATCGCTCCTTTATTAGGGATATTATAACCTTTCGCTACGGCTGTTGACATCCAGTTAGATACCTGGGCAACACTACAACGTCCGACGGCGATCGCCTGAGTTAGCATCACCGGTAAGGATGTCTCAACTCCCGGCATTCCTGAAGGACTATTTGGGTATGGTTTAGCTTTTTCTTCTAGGGTGTGGGGGGCGTGATCAGTAGCAATAAAGTCGATAACTCCATCTAACAACGCTCGCCAGAGAACATCATTATTTTCAGGCGATCGCAAAGGCGGATTCATTTGAGCTTTGGTTCCAATTTTACCATAATCGGTGATATTTAGCACCAAATGTTGGGGGGTAACTTCTGCAGTTACCCAGGCGGGTTTATCCTGTCGCAGTAATTCCGCTTCTATACCCGTAGATAGATGCAAAATGTGCAATCTTCGTTGATATTTTTTAGAGAGCTTCAGGGCGAGTTGGGTGGCTTCTAGGGCGGCTTGTTCATCTTGGATCTGGGAGTGAATCGCTGGATCTGTTTGTCCCGCAAATTCCTCGCGACGACGATTAATCCGGTCTTGGTTTTCCGCGTGTACCGCAATTAGGCGATCGCCTTTAGCAAAAATCGGCTCTAAAATTTCTTCGTGATCGACCAACAAAGGTCCGTGCATTGACCCCATAAAAATTTTAATCCCAGGAGTCGGGTTAGCCTCTAATAAATCAGGTAAATTCTCAGGAGTCGCCCCCATAAAAAAGCCATAATTTACTAAACACTTTTGCGCCGCCCTTTCTAGTTTATCCGCCAGCGCTTCTTTAGTGCTAGTTAAAGGGCGAGTATTCGGCATCTCTAAAAACGAGGTAACGCCACCTTTAGCGCAGGCGCGACTGGCTGTTGATAAATCTTCTTTATATTCTAATCCCGGTTCCCGAAAGTGAACCTGGGGGTCAATTACTCCCGGTAACAGAGTTAACCCCTCTGCATTTAGGTCGGTTTCCGACTCTCCAGCGGCGGGAAGTTCTGAACTAATTTCCAGAATTTTCCCCCCGCCAAGTTTAACATCTCCTAAGCTGAAATTGCCGTCCGGTTGCAGAATGTTCGCGCGACGGATATAGATAATTGGGGTAGTAGACATGATTAATTGGTGACCGTATATTTACACAACCATTACCATTTTACCATCAACTGGCTACAAGTTATCATCATTTACCTGGGATTAGTTTCTGGGGCGATCGCCTCTTGTAAAATCTCCGGGATTTTTTCCCCACCATCTCTAATAATACTCTCGAATATATCTTGCACAACTTCCCGAATAAAGTCGCTGGTCAGAATTTCTTCAAAGTCATCTGATGATACATTAGTTAAGCGCAGATTAGGGAGTTGAAAATCAAGGACTTGGACAAATCCCAAAGGTGCTAAAGTCACATTAACTTTAGTATTCTGAACATCGATAACATCAAAGTTCAGCTTGAGCTTAGTTTGCGATTTTTCCTCTGGGGTTTCCGACGGTGTTCGCGGTTCCGACCGTTGGGTAGATTTCAGATTATTGAGAATCGCCAGGATATTGTTTTTTAGTAATCTCTGTTCAATGTTGACATCAATATGGTTAATCGCGAAATTATTGATTTCCACCACATCAGTTAACAGGCTTCTCGGAGTCACATCAATATCCACCTGATAAATCTTGATCACATGGGGAGTGCTAAAATTATCAGGATTGTTAATCGTCAGATTATTAACCCGCAAATCACCCCGAAATTTATCCAAACTCAAGGATTGAATTTCGGTCGGTACTCCTAGGGTTGAACTCACTATATTTTCTAGGTAATTTTGCAATTCGCCATCCACCCTAGATAAAGTCACATTGATGATAGCAGCCAGGACAATCAGCACACCTCCCACAATCCCAGCAATAGTCAACCAATTTTTCCGTTTTTTAGTCATGGTTTCACTCCAGATTTAGCCCGTGATTTTGACATATTATAGACCAGAAAATTTAACAGTTGATTGGTTTCCGGTCAATTGTTTGCTATAATTATTATAGCCTTCTTCTCTAACTGCTTACCTAGATTTTACATAAATTGCTGACCATGACTATTTCTCCGTTGCTAATTGAAACCGCCCAAAAAACCCAAGCAGCAGCCCGCCAATTGGCTGTTTTATCTACAGATGCCAAAAATCAGGCGATCGCATCCATAGCCCCAGCCCTAGAAAATGCCGCCCCAGACATTCTCGCCGCCAACCAGATGGACTGTCAACAAGCCCAAGCTGATGGTATCGCCAAACCTCTTTATAACCGATTAAAACTCGATGAAGCCAAATTAAAAGGCGCGATTTCCGGCTTGCGAGATGTCGAAAAATTAGCCGATCCAGTAGGTGAAATTCAAATTTATAGGGAACTAGACCAAGGCTTAAATTTGCGCCGGATAACCTGTCCTTTAGGAGTCTTAGGAGTAGTCTTCGAGGCGCGACCAGATGCCGTTATTCAAATTTCCGCCTTAGCCATCAAGTCTGGAAATGCCGTAATATTAAAAGGTGGAAAAGAGGCGATTCATTCCTGTCGAGAACTTGTGAAAGCCATCCGCCAGGGACTAGCAACAACCCCAGTCAATCCCGAAGTCGTACAGTTATTAACTACTCGCTCCGAAATTATTGAGTTATTACAGTTAGATAAATATGTGGATTTAATTATCCCCAGGGGTTCTAATTCTTTTGTGCAATTCGTCCAGGAAAATACCCGGATTCCCGTTTTAGGTCATGCTGATGGTATTTGTCACCTCTATATAGACCGGGAGGCGGATATATCCAAAGCCCTACCCATAGTCATTGACTCCAAAATCCAATATCCGGCCGCTTGTAATGCCTTAGAAACCCTGTTAGTCCATCAAGATATAGCACCCAAATTTTTACCCCAAATCGCCGCAGAACTCCAACAAAAAGGAGTAGAATTAAGGGGAGATAATCACAGCCAAAAAATCCTGGATATACCCCCAGCCACAGACGCAGATTGGCAGACAGAATATACTGATTTAATTCTCTCAATTAAAGTCGTCGAAAATTTAGAAGCAGCCATTTCTCATATTAATACCTACGGTTCAGGTCATACAGATGGCATCATTACCGAAGACCCAGAAGCCGCCCAAACCTTTATGTCTATTGTAGATTCAGCCGGAGTATTTCATAACTGTTCCACCCGTTTTGCTGATGGTTTTCGCTATGGTTTTGGGGCGGAAGTCGGTATCAGTACCCAAAAAATGCCCCCCAGGGGTCCCGTAGGTTTAGAAGGGTTAGTTACCTATAAATATCAATTAATTGGGGATGGTCATATAGTCGCCACTTACGCCGGAAATAATCCCCAACCATTTACCCATATAAACTTGCTCTAACAATAGCCACCCACAGCCATTTAAACTGGGAAAGGCGGGAGCAATTGTTCAGGTTCATAATTTCACCCGCAACATTGCTTAACCCGCCTAACTGATTATGGTTAACTAGATTACACCAAGTTACTAGAATTATTATTTAGCATAAATTTTCCTAAAATCACCAAAATATAATCATTTCTTAATACTTGACGATCGCCCCAAAACCGTCCATAATGTAAGGTAAGGTCTCAAAGGCTTAGAAAATGCAAAACAATACAACTGTGCAACTAGCAACTGTAGCCGCCATTGCCTTGGGAAGTTTCGCCGTATTTCAGCCACCTGATGTCGCCCAAGCGCAAGTAACATCCTTTTACTGCGACATGAACTCCCCCATAGGCTATCCCACCGTCTACGCTCGCACACCCGCCGGAAATAAACCCATAGTTAGCTTATATTCTGAATATTTCAGCGCCTCTGGCTATTCCCCAGAACGCCGCTGTCAGGAAATCGCCCAAAGGTTTACCAACTTTTCCCATACTGGACAACTGAGATATCTAACCGCCGGATATGTCAACAATTTACCAGTAATTTGCGTAGTTTCCGATCATGGAATGCCCTGTGCTAGTAACACCATATTATTTACCATGAAAGCGGACGACCCCGAACCCGCCGAAAGTAAACTTCAGCGACTGTTCAACATCCGCCGAGGAGCCAGTGATATCCTATTTGAAAGCGAAGATGATGCAGGTGTCTACATCAACTTTGATCAATTTTTAGGGGGAGTTCCCGCCGAAGCCGCTACCCCCACACCCACCACACCATCAACCCCCCCCAGTTCTCAACCTGGGACGGCATGGTGAGCCCTAAAATATCTACCAAGTATCTAAGGTGCAGCAATTACTCAAATTTTTAGCCAGGGCGATCGCCATTGGTTTTCCCCTGTTAGGATTAAGCTGTCAAGCACAAGTGCTGACAGAAGAAGAAACCAGACAATTGCAGCCGGAACCAACCCTAGCCGCCAACACCAATCTACCAATTCCCGCAACAGCCGCCCTGCACCAAAAAGCTAGACAGATTACTGTCCGCGTTTACTCAGGAAGGATGTGGGGAACCGGGGTAATTATTGACCATCAGGGTGGCATTTATACAGTCGTCACCAATGATCATGTTTTGCTACCAGGGGGAGGGCAAAATTATCGAGTCCAGACCTACGATAACCGCATCCATACCGCCGAAATAGTTAACTCTATATCTTGGTTTCACAATGATTTAGGGATTGTGCAATTTCGCAGTGTAGATCACTCCTATAATGTAGCAGCGATCGCCCCCACACCAGTAGCCCTAGGAGAAACCGTAATCGCCGCCGGATTTCCCTTAGAACCCGACCCATCAGCCCCCCAAGGGTTTGTGATTACACAAGGTCAAGTCTCCCGGTGGATGCCACAGCCATTTATCGGAGGTTATCAGGTAGGATACACCAACGACATTTTTTCAGGAATGAGTGGCGGACCCCTATTAAATCGCCGAGGAGAACTTGTCGCCATTAATGGAATGCACAAATATCCACTGTGGGGAAATGCCTATCAATTTGTAGACGGTTCATCCCCCGACCCCGCCGAAGCCGCCAAATTAGTTGAGTACAGTTGGGCGGTTCCCATTCACACCGTGTTACAACTCGCCCCCAATTTCACATCAGCAAACACCATCAACCCCAAACCCTCACCCCCCGTTGAACCCGTTTCTCCCGTATCCTCACCCTCCGAATGGTTTTGGTAAACCAGAATAAATATTAGGTTAGGAACAATGATCAAAATGCGATCGCTTACTCAAAATCTACTACTGTTAGCCGGAGTCTCCCTATTAGCGACTCTAGCCCCCGCCGCCATGGCTGCACTTTCCCCCGCAGAAATCAACTCCATCGCCAGCCAAACCACCGTATTAATTGCGCCAGAACTTCGACCCGAACTCATCGAAGCCCTAGAAAATAACTACAGAAATCCCCAAGCGGGCCAAAACAACCCCGATGGCGTATGGCATCCCGGTTCCGGGGTCATTATCGCCCGCGAAGGTAATCGCCACTATGTTCTCACTGTTAGCCACAACTTCCGACAGCGAGACCTAAATGCTGGGATATCTTACGGTATCCGCACCAGTGACGGTAAAGTTCATATAGTCCAACAACCCAACGATGGGCGAGGCTGTCCCCTCAACGGTTCTCCCACCCCAGGAAATTTAATCAGATTTGGCTGTTATTCCATCACCCTACCCACCAGAGTAGACGGACCAGATCTAGCCGTAGTAGTATTTGAAAGCGATCGTCACTATCCCGTAGCCCCTTCCGCCACAGAAAACTCCCTCAATGTCGGCGACCCCATTTATGTTTCCGGCTGGCCTGACCCCGAAAAAGAAAGAGATGCCACCACCGGACGCTGTACCGGGAGAGCCACCCGTCGCCAAAGACGATTTACCTGGGGACCCGTCACCGGAGTAGTTAACCCCGCCAGTAGCGAAAACGGTTATAGCATTTTTTACTTAGACAATACCCGTCCCGGAATGAGTGGCGGTCCTGTATTTGACAACCAAGGTCGCGTCGTCGGCGTTCACGGTCGGGGTTCCGGCGGTAAAGCCCAACTGGTTAATCAATTCTGTTCCGTTAGTAATGCCCCCAACGCCCAAGCCTTTGAGTCTGGGGATTTTGCCATCGAAGGTCAAGGAAGCGGACGCGCTGACCCAGCCACCCTACGAACCCGATTTAGTAGCGCTCAAGCCTTTAATAATTTTATCGGCTTAATTCGGCGCACGGGGTTAAATCTATCATTTAATACTAATCCCCCACAGCCCCAAATCATTCAAGCCGCCCTTACCGCCATTCCCGCCAGAAGTAGCACCGGAACCGTCGATTTTGCGATCGGATCTGTTCCTGTGGGCAGCTTTGATGACCCTCAAGATGTAATTCCTAACATTTATGATAGTTACAGTTCTTTTGAGGGATTAGGTTCTCGACTGCGAGATACACCGTCTGGCGGTTGCGATAGTCTACTTTTGGGAGAGCCTTGTTGGTAAATGTATGTTATAATAGCCCAAATTCCACTTGTTGCTGTGTCTTGGTAGTTGCGGCAACTACTTGGATCTCATCTGAAAAGTTAACTATGACATCTTCTTTAACATCTATTTTGATTGTAGATGATGACCCCGATAATTTTGATGTAATTGAAACTTTATTATCAGACCAAAATTATCAGTTGCATTATACATCTAATGGGACTCGGGCGATCGCCTCCTTGGATATACTGCAACCCAATTTAATTTTACTCGATGTCATGATGCCCGACATGGATGGCCAGCAAGTTTGTCGCGCTATTAAAGACATTCGCAAATGGCAAACTTTACCCATTATTATGGTCACCGCCTTAGACAGTAAAGAAGACCTCGCCCGCTGCTTACAAACCGGGGCTGATGATTTTATTAGCAAACCCATTAATCGGGTGGAACTCGTTGCTAGAGTTAACTCTATGTTGCGGATAAAGTCTCAATATGATGACCTGGAAGCTATTCTAAAATCCCGCGAAGATATGGTTAATATGATAGTTCATGATCTGCGGAATCCTTTAATGAGTTTATTATTTAGCCTATATCTTTTACAGAGGACAGAACTTCCCCATAAAATTGAAGATAAAATTGGTAAATGCTTAATCTCCGCCCAACGTTTACAAGCCTTAATTAACGACTTGGTAATCATGGGTAAAATGGAAAACCGACACCTTGAGTTAAATTTGACCGAGGTTGATTTGTCTACTACTATTCAATCCACTGTGGAAAATTTCCAGGTTATCGCCACTCAAAAAAATATCCAACTTATTTGTAAACTTCCCGCGCCTGGTGGTAGAATTAAGGTTGATGAGGCACTATTTACACGAGTTTTGGATAACTTACTTTCCAACGCCACTAAATTCTCACCCCGTCATAGTGAAATTATTATTAATGCTGATTATCTTACCCCCAAAGGTGCTAGGGTCCAAGTAGTTGATTTTGGTCCGGGAGTACCGGAGGAATTTAGAGCGAGTATTTTTAATAAATATGACATCGGGAAACTGGTAAAAAATGTATCTCAAATTGGTTTGGGATTGGCTTTTTGTAAAATGGTTGTGGAAGCCCATGGCGGACACATTAGAGTTATCCCCAACCAACCACAAGGCAGTATTTTTGAGATTACTATATAATGGTTATTTCCGAATCTCGAAAAACAAGGGCAGCCCCTAAGACCGCCCCCAGATATTAACAGTTGCTAATTCTAGCGAACCTGCATATAAACCGCATCGGAGATGGTCGGAATTTCTGCATACTGTCCCCGGATAGATTGGACAATACCATAACTAACAGAGGCTAAAACACCCAAGAAAATCATATTGAAGAGAGTTTCTTGGATAAACCCTTGCAATGGTATAATCCCCAAAATCAGACTAAAGCCAAGCACGATAATATTCAACAAAATCGACTGCATGGCATTAAATCTGATAAAGTGGGGGATATTTTCGTTACGCACCACCAGCAGATACATCAAGAAAAAGACAATGATCCCCGCAAAAGGAATGGACTGAAAAATTGCCATTAGGGGAGCTATGGGAATCAAGATAATCTGTAGTATGGGAAATTGAGTTAATAAAAATACGCCGAACTGTATTCCATACATCAAGGGTAGCATATAGGGCAAACAAGCAAAAATGCGATCGCGAACGGTCGTTGTCCCGCGCCAATTCATAGTCAGCTCTCCTGTTAACCAAAACAAGTCCACACTCCCAGCATAACGCAGTGACAAGGGAATATTGCTGAACTACGAATTAGATTTCACAGAGACACCCCCCGTTATAGCGTTAGCTTAATGGGGGAGCAGCAGCAGCAGAACGTCACAGCTAAATATTAGCAATGCGGAATCCCATCTGACACTCATACTGACCGGGTTGATTGTCTCCGGGTTTACGGATAAGATGACCACAACTAAGATGGCCACCACGCCAGCGAGGTTGACCGCTATGGTCGGCGAGTAAACACCCCTGACACACTTGATGGGTCTCAATAATTTGGTTTTCCATGACCATGACTAACATAATCTTCTCTCCCCGCGATTGCTGAAGCCCTATCCCCATTATATTTTGAGATTAGTCAAGACCCCAGGATTGATGCACAACTTAACATGGCCATTAATATCAGGTTGTGTCACGGGATACATCCGATGATCAGATTTTGTTGGCTGGGGTGGAAATATCAACTGGCGGCGGCTATATTTTTCGGGGTTAAATGTATCTGGGGGCAGTAAGCGGGTTATGATGGTGAATTTGGGGCGCACTTTCAAGCGATCGCTCCATAGTACCAAAACCTAAGAACTCTGAAAGGGGAATTTATACAGTGAGTGACACCAACCTAGACATCCTAGCCCAAAGTGATCCAACCGTAACAGAATTCATCGGACAAGAGCTACAGCGTCAACGGGAACACCTGGAACTAATCGCCAGCGAAAACTTTACCTCCGCCGCTGTCTTAGCCGCCCAAGGGTCAGTCCTCACCAACAAATATGCGGAAGGACTCCCCAAAAAACGCTACTATGGCGGCTGTGAATTTATCGATAAAATCGAGCAAATAGCTATCGATCGCGCCTGTGAACTCTTTGATGCCACCCATGCGAACGTTCAACCCCATTCAGGCGCTCAAGCTAATTTTGCCGTGTTCCTGGCTCTCCTACAGCCCGGAGATACAATCATGGGAATGGATCTATCCCACGGCGGACACTTAACCCACGGTTCCCCGGTCAACGTGTCGGGTAAATGGTTTAATGTTTGCCACTATGGAGTCAGTCCAGAAACGGAAACCCTGGACTATGACAAGATTTTGGAACTGGCTAAACAACATCAACCCAAACTGATGATTTGTGGTTATTCCGCCTACCCCCGGATTATTGAATTTGACAAATTCCGAGCGATCGCCGATGAAGTGGGAGCATACCTCCTAGCGGACATCGCCCATATTGCGGGACTGGTCGCCACAGGTCATCACCCGAACCCCTTACCCCATTGTCACGTCGTCACCACCACCACCCATAAAACTCTGCGCGGACCTAGGGGGGGGTTAATCCTTACCCGTGACCCAGAATTGGGCAAAAAACTAGATAAAGCCGTTTTTCCCGGTACTCAAGGCGGACCCCTGGAGCACGTCATTGCTGGTAAAGCGGTCGCCTTTGGGGAAGCACTAAAACCGGAATTTAAAACCTACTCAAGCCAAGTGATCGCCAATGCTCAAGCCTTAGCTAACTGCTTACAGCAACGGGGCTTAAAAATTGTTTCTGGTGGTACAGACAACCATCTGATGTTGGTGGATTTGCGATCGGTGAAAATGACCGGAAAAATTGCCGATCGCTTGATGAGTGAAATCAACATCACCGCCAATAAAAACACAGTCCCCTTTGACCCAGAATCACCCTTTGTCACCAGTGGTCTGCGGTTAGGTTCTCCAGCCATGACCACCAGAGGGATGGGAACTTCAGAATTTATCGAAATCGGTAATATTATCGCCGATCGCCTATTAAATCCTGATGATGACACAGTGACAGCCGACTGTCGCGCGCGGGTCGCCCAACTTTGCGATCGCTTCCCCCTATATCCCCATTTACAAATCAAAGTTCCCGCACTAACTTAATCAGTTTCTGGGTCTGATTCTGGGTCTGATGGGTGCAAAAATAACCAACAATACCCCCATCTTTTAAGGGGAGACTGTGATCAGGCGGTTCAAAATATAGTAGACTCACCCTGAACTAGCTTTTAGCACCCATCCCAAAAAACTTTGATCAGATGCCCTATCCTTTTTATCATCTGCTGGCTTTTGTAATTTCTACCGTCGTTGTCCTCTGGAGTACACCGATAGTCAAAAATATCGGCCTGAGAAGCGGACGAGTAGATTTACCCTGCGATCGCAAAGTTCATCAGCGTCCCATGGTTCGCTTGGGGGGAGTTTCTATCTTCATCGGTACACTCATCGCACTAATATTAGTTTGGTGCTTTGGTGGCTTTATCGGCGCAGATGGTCAACCCCTCCCCCCTAAACAAGAATTTGAAATCTTAGGAGTCGCTATAGGCGCTATAGCATTCTTTCTCATTGGTTTGGCAGACGATTTATTTGGTCTGTCTCCCCTAACTCGATTAATCTTACAAACAGCGATCGCCAGTTTAGTCTGGTGGGTCGGAGTCCGCATTGAATTCCTGAGTATCCCCTACTTTGGCGGCTTAATACATATCGGCTGGTTAAGTTTACCCGTCACCGTCCTTTGGTTAGTGGGAATGACTAATGCTATAAATTGGATTGACGGCCTCGACGGTCTCGCTGCTGGGGTTTCCGGTATTGCGGCCGTCGTTATGTTAATCGCATCTCTATATATGAATCAACCCGCCGCCGCCCTAATTGCTGCTGCCCTAGCTGGCGGTTGTCTGGGATTTCTCCGATATAATTTTAACCCCGCTCAGATTTTTATGGGCGATGGCGGTTCCTATTTTATGGGATTTACCTTAGCTGGTGTCGGAGTTATTGGTTTAGTTAAAACTACCGCCGTAACCTCTGTTTTACTACCTTATATAATTCTAGCTGTGCCGATTTTGGATATGTCAGCAGTTATTATTGAACGATTACGACATGGAAAATCTCCCTTTGCTGCTGATAACCGTCATTTGCATCACCGACTACTAAAAGCTGGTTTATCTCAAAGGTTAACTGTTCTATTTATCTATACTCTCACCTTATGGGTGGGGAGTTTAGCTCTAGCTTTCTCCGGTTTTCCCAGTGGTTTGGTCTATGCTTGGGCAACTACCGGATTGTTAGGTTATACCAGTTGGAAAGCTGTAAAGCGAGCCAAATCATCAAGTTAATAGTCTCATCTATTGTCAATTAATCAAATCTATGACAGCCGAAATTATTTGTGTGGGGACAGAATTACTCCTGGGTAACATTACCAATACTAATGCCCAATTTATTGGAGAACAATTAGCCGAACTTGGTATTCCTCACTATTATCAAACTGTGGTAGGAGATAATCCAGAACGTCTCAAAAAAGCGATCCGGATCGCCTCAGAAAGATCACAACTCCTCATCTTTACCGGAGGCTTAGGACCGACTCCCGACGACCTGACTGTAGAAACCATTGCCGACTTTTTCCAGACCCCCCTCATCGAAAAACCCGAAATCATCCAAGATATTGCCCAAAAATTCGCCAGTCGTGGGCGGGAAATGTCTCCCAGTAACCGCAAACAAGCCCTAATTCCCCAAGGGGCAGACATCCTCTACAATCGCATTGGTAGCGCTCCGGGAATTATTTGGCAACCCAGAGGCGATCGCCTTACCCTCCTAACATTTCCCGGAGTCCCCTCCGAAATGAAACAAATGTGGGTAGAAATAGCCATTCCCTACCTACGTCAACAAGGCTGGTGTTCTCAGACCATCTACAGCCGCACCCTCAGATTTTGGGGCATTACCGAATCAGCATTAGCCGAAAAAGTAGCCCCCTTCCTAGAGCTACAAAATCCCACAGTAGCCCCCTATGCTAATTATGGAGAAGTTAAATTGCGGATTTCTGCCTGTGCCGAATCCGCCGCCCGCGCCGCCGCTCTCATTGAACCAATCGTAACCCAATTAAGACAAATTGCCGGATTAAACTGTTATGGCGCAGATGATGACACCCTCGCCTCCGTCGTTGGTCAGCATTTACGACAAACACAACAAACCCTAAGTGTAGCTGAATCCTGCACCGGCGGCGGTTTGGGTAAAATGATTACCGAAATTTCTGGCAGTTCCCAATATTTTTTAGGTGGAGTCATCGCATACGATAACCGCATCAAAAATCAACTCCTCGGAGTTAATAGCACCGACTTAGACCAATTGGGGGCAGTATCCGCTACAGTTGCCGAACAAATGGCTCTGGGAGTGCGATCGCTCCTCCAAACCCACTGGGGACTATCCATAACCGGCATTGCTGGACCATCAGGAGGTACGGACAGTAAACCCGTCGGATTAGTATACATCGGACTAGCCAAACCCGACGGAACCGCCACATCACAAGAATTCCGTTTTGGTAACCAGCGAGAACGCTCCTGGATTCAACGAGCCAGTGCCTGTAGCGCCCTAGACCTGCTCCGCCGCCAATTTTAACCTGATCACCTTGCCAAATTCTATGAAGATTTGTTATGATTAAATCAGTGCTGGGCAACTAGCTAATCTTAGGGTATGTCAATTTTGCTAACAGTAGGCACTGAAGGCATGAGGTCTACCCGTTCCGTGTAGAAGCAATTCCGAAATTGCTGCTACCCTAAAATCAAAGAAATTGCGGGTTTGAGTTAGATTAGCCTGCGAATTTGTAAAAAGGAGCCATTTTTGCAATGGAATACATTGAAAAGGTACTGGAGAAACTCCGGGAATGGGCGCGGGAGCTAATCGAAGCATTATTAGGTCCAGAACCACAACCGGAAGCTGAACCAGTCCCGGTGCCAGTCAGAGATTTTCCTCGCTCAAGATAGTAGTCAACTCAGTTTCTAGTAAACTGCTGAGGTATTAAGAAATTGTTAAGTATTCTGGTGCTGCATGGTCCTAACCTAAACCTCTTAGGTCAGCGCGAACCGGGTATCTATGGCAAGGCTACCTTAGATGACATTAACCAACTGCTAACACAGGAGGCAGCGTCATTGGGGGCTGAGGTTGTGGCTAGGCAGTCTAATCATGAAGGGGTCTTGGTGGATGCCATTCACTCTGCATTAGACCACCATCATGGCTTGCTGATTAATGCGGGAGCCTATACCCATACCAGCGTTGCTATTAGGGACGCTATATCAGCAGTCAAAATTCCCACTGTTGAGGTTCACCTAAGTAATATTTACACCCGCGAACCCTTTAGGCATCATTCCTATATCGCCCCGGTCGCGATCGGTCAGATTAGCGGCTTTGGGGCTGATAGTTATTGTTTAGGTTTAAAAGCATTGGTAAACTATTTGCGATCGCCCTAAAACCCAAACCTTCCACATGGAACACCCATTATTAGCAAAGTTCCAAGGCGCTTTGCTAGGCGCGGCTTGCGGTAGTTATCTCAGTCATCACCCACCCGAACCCGACTGGGTGGGATTAATTATGGCTTTCACCGGCAGTCTCATTGAGCATCAAGGCTTGGATTTAGACCATTGGGGTCAAATTTGGCAAAAAAGCTGCCAGCGCCACCCAGAGAGCCCACCAAACCCCGATGAAGCCGCTTTAATTGCCTTCCCTATGGCTCTATTTTTCCATGAAAACAGATCCCTACAGCAACAGCAATTACAACAATTAGCCGAAATATGGCCTGATAGCGATCGCAGTCTGGAAAGGGAAGCCACAATGTTAGTGATGGGTGAAATCATAGCCCAAATCATGGCAACAGCAAGGGATAATCGCCCCATAATACCGACCATATTAGAAAACCTATCCACCAACAACACCACCGTTGAGCAGCAACTGTCTCAGGTCCAAATAGCCCTAGCTGAATCAATGACCCTGATAGAAACACAGGCGCATTTGTCTAGTTTTCCTCATTCCAGCCTAGCCCTAGGATTGTACTGTTTTATGAGTACACCTGAGCAACCCATATTAACCCTAAAGCGTTCATGCCAAATTAATTCAACCTCTGCACTGACAACCATCATCAGTGGTATATTTTCGGGAGCCTATAATACTGTTTTGGGCATTCCTGTGGCTTGGAGAATGAACCTGATAACTGCCAACCCCACAGCGGAAATCTCTATCCTTAACCTAGGAGAAACATTATTTAAAATTTGGTCTGGCGTTGATCCATGGGTCTTGGACGGTGCTTTAAAGAAGGCGTGACCAAGTTTGCCTTATTGTGAATTAACGATCGCCAAGCCTCCGGTAACTTCAGCGAAGACCGCTAGTTGAGATGACTCATGGGAAATGATGATGTTTTGCGGATCGTCGTGTTTTCATTGGCGGCGATGCTCCCCAGGTTAGGTTCCGTCAGAGTGTGTTAACTATAAACCCTTATCCTGACAGCGATAGCGAGCTATTACTCAACCCGATAACTATGCCTAGTTACTCAAATGTTACTCACAATCTAGTCCTAGCACAGGAAAATAATTCTGTCAATAGGTTGATTACTCAGTCAATAAGCACAACTTAATCAATCTGTCAAATGCCTACTATCTCCCCCCAACCAAACACCGATAGGGTAACTCCCTTGTGATAGCAGTCAATGGCAA
>NZ_JARPLC010000084.1:3117-22359 GCF_032350395.1 Limnospira sp. PMC 289.06 | reverse complement strand
AGATGTAACTGGTCTGTTACCACAGAAGACCCCGGTGAACCCGCCCCTACAGGGTGCGGGGGCGGGTTGATGTAACTGGTCTGTTACCACAGAAGACCCCGGTGAACCCGCCCCTACAGGGTGCGGGGGCGGGTTGATGTAACTGGTCTGTTACCACAGAAGACCCCGGTGAACCCGCCCCTACAGGGTGCGGGGGCGGGTTGATGTAACTGGTCTGTTACCACAGAAGACCCCGGTGAACCCGCCCCTACAGGGTGCGGGGGCGGGTTGATGTAACTGGTCTGTTACCACAGAAGACCCCGGTGAACCCGCCCCTACAGGGTGCGGGGGCGGGTTGATGTAACTGGTCTGTTACCACAGAAGACCCTGGTGAACCCGCCCCTACAGAAGACCCTGGTGAACCCGCCCAGACCAGGCGGGTCTGTTGCTAACCTAGGATTTTAGTAAATGCCAGCATTCAGTGGCGATCGCCCAATCTTCCTCCGTGTGGATCACAAATACAGGCACCTGGGAATCACTGGCGGCGATGTTACCATCTCCTTTAATATTGCGGTTTTTCTCGGGGTCTAATTTGAGTCCGATAAAATCAAAATCTTTGCAGGTTTCTTGACGCACTAAAACTCCGTGTTCTCCAATACCTGCCGTAAACACTAAACCATCTAGTCCCCCCAAACTCGCTAACATTGAACCTATCCCAGTTCGCAGGCGGTGAATAAACATATCAAAGGCTAATTGAGCCCGTTCGTTGCCGCTACTCTGTTCCTTTTGAACATAGCGCATATCTCCAGATATTCCCGTAATTCCCTTTAACCCCGATTGTTGATTTAGCATTTCATTAAGGCGATCGCTATCCCACCCATATTCCCTCATCAAAAAAATCAAAATCGCTGGGTCAATGGAACCACTCCGAGTTCCCATCATCAAACCTTCTAAGGGAGTAAATCCCATAGTAGTATTCACACTAATTCCATCCCGAATAGCCGCCAAAGAACAACCATTCCCTAAATGGCAAGTAATTAACCGCAAAGACTCCAACGGTTTACCCATTAATTGAGCTACCCTTTCCCCACAATATTTATGGCTTGTACCATGAAAACCATAGCGCCTAATTCCTTTAGTAAACCATTCATAAGGAATAGGATATACCGCCGCCGCCAAGGGCATTTGACTATGAAAGGCTGTATCAAATACCGCCACCTGTGGCACATTCCCTAACACCCTTTCTATGGCTGCAATTCCCTGTAAATGAGAAGGGTTATGAGACGGAGCTAGGGGGATTAATCGGGCGATCGTCTCTTTCACCTGCTCATCAATTATAGTCGCCCTAGAATAGTCAGTTCCTCCATGCACTACCCGATGACCAACCACATTAATTTCCCCTAGATTATTGAGAACTTGAGTCTCCCCTTCTATCAGGCTATTCAACATTTGACCAATCGCTTTATCCTTCTGACTGCCATCAATTTTACTCTCCTGTTTCACCCCATTGGCTTTCACTGTCATTTGCCCAAAAGGTGGCATTCCCCAATCAATAACCGCCTCCCAAATAGGTTCTAGGGGAGATGCTGGTAGGCTATCTCCGTTAATATCATATAAGCAGCTTTTTTGGGAGCTTGAACCAGCATTCAATACCAGAATTTTCATGATTAAAATTAACAGCCTTTTAATAATAGTTTATTGATGGATTTTTTGTTTTTTTGATGATGGCGGGCAGGTTGATGGACTGGGATGGAGTGGGAGCTATTTAGTTAAAGCAATGATGGACAGCACCAAAATCCACCTTAACATAGACTAAAGACCACTTAAAGTCAAGTTAAAATCAGGTTAAATATTCATAAACATCACCCAATTAATCATAAAAACTTGCCATTTCGGTAATCTTAGGATATTAATAGAGAAACTCCGTCCTATCGGATCATCCAGAATGTTAGGATTAGCCTAACCTCCCTGGAAATATCTATCTAAAGTAGGATGTCAATAAGCCCAATCAAGGTAAATATTTATGGTAGCAGCAGCCGATCAATCCTTGGAGACAACCTATCCTCTCAGTGACGATGAGATACGGAAAACTCATGCCTACTGGCGCGCTTGCAATTATCTTTGTGTAGGGATGATCTACCTGCGAGATAATCCGTTACTAAAAGAACCCTTAAAACCTGAACATATCAAATATCGCCTTCTGGGTCATTGGGGGTCTAGTCCCGGTTTAAGTTTCATCTACATTCACCTAAATCGGTTAATCAAAAAATATGACCTGAATATGATCTATATTGCGGGTCCAGGACACGGCGCACCGGGTGTTCTCGGTCCGGTATATTTAGAAGGAACCTACTCGGAGGTTTACCCGGATAAAAGTCAAGATGCTGAAGGGATGCGAAAATTTTTCAAACAGTTTTCATTCCCTGGCGGTATCGGTAGCCATTGCACCCCAGAAACCCCAGGTTCTATCCACGAAGGGGGGGAACTAGGTTATAGCCTCTCCCATGCTTACGGTACAGTATTTGACCATCCCGAATTAATTACGGCCGCCGTGGTGGGAGATGGAGAAGCGGAAACGGGACCCCTAGCAACGGCTTGGCATTCCAATAAATTTATCAATCCTATCCGTGATGGTGCGGTGCTGCCGATTTTGCACCTAAACGGCTATAAAATTGCTAACCCGACGATTCTCTCCAGAATTCCCAACGAGGAACTCAAAAACCTATTCCGAGGCTATGGTTATACTCCCTATTTGGTGGAATGTAGCCAATTAGAGGATTATGCCTCGGCTCATCAGAAAATGGCGACGACCCTAGAACATTGTATCAACGAAATTCGCGACATTCAACAACAGGCTCGTAGTAGTGGAAACGCTACCCGTCCCCAATGGCCGATGATTATTTTACGATCGCCTAAAGGTTGGACAGGTCCGAAGGAAGTAGATGGTCGCAAAGTTGAAGGTTTTTGGCGCGCGCACCAAGTCCCCATGTCTAATGTCATTGGGAACCCCCATCAGATGAAAATCCTAGAAGACTGGATGCGAAGTTACCAGCCCGAAGAACTTTTTGACGAAAACGGAACCCTGATTCCTGAACTCCAGGAACTCGCGCCAACGGGTATCCGCCGCATGAGTGCTAACCCGTTTGCTAACGGTGGTATTTTGCGTCGTGACTTAAATATGCCAGACTTCCGCCACTATGCTGTCGAGGTTCCTAAACCGGGTCAAAGTGAGGCAGAAAACACTCGACCTCTCGGTAATTTCCTCCGGGATGTCATGGCTAAAAATATGACTAATTTTCGGATGTTTGGGCCTGATGAAACTGCCTCTAATCGCCTTAATGCTGTCTATGAAGTCAGTAAAAAAACCTGGATGGGTGAGTTTTTAGAGGAAGACCTAGACGGTAGCGAATTAGCCACTGATGGTCGGGTTATGGAAATGTTAAGTGAGCATACCCTTCAAGGCTGGTTAGAAGGTTATTTACTCACGGGATGTCATGGTTTCTTTCACACCTATGAGGCTTTTGCTCATGTGGTCGATTCCATGTTTAATCAACACGCTAAATGGTTGGAAGTCTGTAAAAAAGAGGTGCCTTGGCGCTCTCCGATCGCCTCTCTGAATATCCTACTATCTTCTACGGTTTGGCGACAAGACCACAATGGTTTTAGTCACCAAGATCCCGGTTATGTGGATTTGGTTACTAATAAGAGTCCTGATGTAGTACGGGTTTATTTTCCACCTGATGCTAATTGTTTACTGTCCTGTGCTAATCATTGTCTCCAAAGCAAAGATTATGTTAATGTCATTGTGGCAGATAAGCAAAAACATCTACAATTCCTGAATATGGATGATGCCATTAAGCATTGTACTAAAGGAATTGGAATTTGGGAATGGGCTAGTAATGATGATTGTGGTAAAGACCCCGATATTCCTGATGTGGTGATGGCTTCTTGTGGTGATGTCGCTACTAGGGAGTCTTTGGCGGCGACCGCCATTCTCCGGTCGGAATTTCCTGAGTTGAAAATCCGCTTTATTAATGTGGTCGATCTGTTTAAGTTACAACCTAATACTGAACATCCCCACGGTTTATCTGATTGGGATTTTGATAGTTTGTTCACCACTGACAAACCCATTATCTTTAATTTCCACGGCTATCCTTGGTTGATTCATAAGTTGGCTTATCGTCGCACTAATCACCCCAATTTGCACGTTCGTGGCTATAAGGAAAAGGGTAATATTAATACACCCTTGGAATTGGCGATCGAAAATCAGGTCGATCGCTTTAATTTGGTGATTGATGTCATTGACAGAGTGCCACAATTGCGATCGGCGGCGGCTTATGTTCGCGAACGCATGAGAAATGCTATCATCGAAAATGTCGCTTATGCCTACGAACATGGTCAGGATCAGGAGGAAATTAGTAATTGGAAGTGGCCGTTTTAGCTGATACCATCTCGGGGTCAACTTTTGACCAATTAGTAGGATAACTTAACTTGATTAGGCGATTCGCTGAAAGTATCGGTTTAACATCTACTGATGCGATCGCCTTTTTTCATCCTCAGCATAGACTGCTGATATCATCAATATTTCAGGATACAAAAAACATGACAATTATTCTCGCTGGAGACATAGGAGGAACCAAAACAATTTTATCCTTATTTGACGCAAATTCTCTCGACACTAGCGCCCCTACACCCCAGATAAAATCATTATTTGAGCAGACATATTCTAGTCAAAATTATATTGATTTGGTTCCCATAGTTAAACATTTTTTAGAAGCTGCATCTCAGGAAGTTTCCGAATATAAAAAACCCGAAAAAGCCTGTTTTGGTATTGCGGGTCCTGTGGTAAATGATAGCTGCGAACTTACTAACTTGAGTTGGTCGTTAGACAGCGATCGCCTTCAGCGAGAACTAGATATTTCCCACATTAAACTAATTAATGATTTTGCCGCTATTGGTTATGGTGTAGTCGGTTTATCATCATCAGATTTACACATTCTCCAACCCGGAAAACCTGATGCTTCTGCGCCTAGGGCTGTGATAGGTGCGGGAACAGGTTTAGGAGAAGGTTTTGTGATTCCCCTTCCCCAAGGCGGTTATCAAGTCTTTTTCAGCGAAGGCGGTCATACTGATTTCGCACCCAGATCCGAGTTGGAATTTCATCTCCTAGGCTATTTACGAGAACTCTATAATATCACCAGAGTATCCGTAGAAAGAGTAGTATCGGGGATGGGAATTACCGCGATTTATCAATTTTTGCGTGACCATGATATCTCTCAAGAATCTCCCGAAATTGCCCAAATTTATCATACATGGAAACAGGAAATCGGACAAGAACACCAAACCGTAGACCTCGCCGCTGAAGTCTCTAAAGCCGCCTTGGCTAAAAGTGATTATCTCTCGGTTCAGACTATGAAAATTTTTGTGGAAGCCTATGGCGCAGAAGCTGGAAATCTCGCGCTCAAATTACTACCATACGGCGGGTTATATGTGGCCGGGGGAATTGCTGCTAAAATTATCCCTTTAATACAGGAAGGAAACTTTATCAAAGCCTTGAAAGATAAGGGTCGCGTTAGTCCTTTATTAGAACAAGTACCTGTCTCTATTGTTCTTAATCCTCAAGTCGGTTTAATCGGTGCCGCATTATGTGCCACACAAATCTAAACACAAAAAAACTATTTCGGTTTAGGGGTTGACTTTCGGTGATGTTTATGCCATAATTATTACCATGGTAAAAGGTGGCGGCATATATAATGTAAAATCTATGGTTAAACTAATCGATAGTGAACCCAGTCGATAGTTAAACAGTCAACCCTTGAAACGATAGCCGGAGGAGATAGAAACAATTAAGAATTGTGGAAGTTTCCGGGGTTGAGCAACTCGGATGTGTTATGAAGGGAATACGAAATGCGATCGCATAATCTCCTATGGTAACAATAGGCTTTTCCCGTAGAATCTGGAAGCGGTTTTTCCTAGTCTCCCTGTTTATCCTCACCATAGCCGGGTGTCGAATTTTCAGCAGTCAACCCGTTGGTGAACCGATGGTCAGCATATCCCCGCTACCCCTTCCCCAGCTTCCAGAGTGGATAAAAGAAATTAGTCCTACAGAGGAAGCCACATCTTTAGGCCAGATTAGAATCACTTTTAGCAACCCGTTAATTCCGGTTGAGCGTCTCGACTCCCCCAACCAGAGACAACAACTCAAACACTTTGACATCAACCCCACAATACCGGGAAGATTCCGATTTCTGACACCCCGGATGGTAGGTTTTCAAGCGGAAGAGGCAATTCCCCTAGCCACCCGGTTTCAGGTAACGCTGAAAAAAGGACTCAGCGACCTCAGCGACCATCAACTAGAGTCAGACATAGCCTGGACTTTCAACACTCCAGCCATTCAACTGTCAAACCTTCCGGGGACGGAAGATAACCCTGGTTTTCCTGACCACCCCATAGGTTTAGACCCCACCCTCAAATTTACATCTAACGTAGAACTAGATCTCGCCTCAGTCAACGACCATATCAGAGTCATTTCCGACAAGACCAAAAAAGCCATTCCTCTACGGGTAACACTAGATAAACCGGAAGCTGGTAGCGGGGATGTGGCGCGAGAAGACAGAGAAAGCCCATTTTCCCATAGCTGGGATTATAACATAAAATTTCAGCAAAAGCTAGAAAAAGCCAGCCGTTACACCCTAGAAATCACACCCGGACTGCAATCAAAAACGGGAAATCTAGCCAGCCAATTTCTGATTTCCAACCCAATTTACACCTACGAACCCCTACAGTTTCAAGGAATCCAATTTTATGGACAACCTAGGGAAGGTGGAACCTATGGAAGATTTACTAATGGGAGTCCTCAACTTAAGTTTAATAACGGAATTACGGCGCAATCAGCCAGAGAAAATATCACGATAAACCCGCCACCAGTAGGAGATGCACCGCCGCTGATACAATCATACGACGGTAACGATACAATCAGCTTAAATCCTTGGTCTTTTCAACCTCAAACTAATTATGTAATTACGATTGGCGCTAACCTGGAAGACACCTTTAATCAAAGGCTAGAGGAACCCATCAACCTTAACTATAAAACGGGAAATCTTGCGGCTGACCTGTGGACTCCTTCTGGTTTAAATATTTTCCCATCTGGTAACAATTTACAAATTAACGTTTCTACTGTTAATATACCCGAATCTCGCTATCAAGCAGCTTATGCAATTATCCAGCCAGAAGATTTAGTCTATGCAGAGCAAGCCTATCCGAGCAGGGAGGGTAAAAATTTACTCCCCACCTCAGATAAATGGCAAAATTTTAGGGTTGATGGTGGTGCGACTAATCAAACTATCGAAACTTCGATTAATCTGCGAGATAAGTTACAAGGGAAAACGGGAATGTTAGCCTATGGAATTAAAGCCAAAACTACTTCCTATGAAAAAAATGGTGTGACGGAATGGAATGAGCCTAGCTTTTATGGGATGGTTCAGTTAACTAACTTGGGTGTGTTTTCCCAATGGTTTCCAGAGTCGGGAATGGTGAGAGTTAATCATTTAGATGACGGTTCACCAGTAGCATCAGCATCGGTGGAAATATACCAATCCCAACTTAATGCTAGATCATTTCCTCAACCAACTGCTTGTGCTAGGGGAATTACTAATAGGGAGGGATTGCTATTATTAACGGCGGAAAACCTGGGGGGATGTATGGGAGCCAGTCGGTTTAATGAACCCCCAGAACTGTTGGTAATTGCTAAAGAAGGGGAGGACTGGGCATTCACTCGCAGCTACTCCTACAGTGGTGCTTATGGCTATGGAGTTTATGCGGGTTGGGATGAAAATAAACCGATTTCTCGCGGAACTATTTTTTCAGACCGACAACTCTATCAACCGGGTGAACCTATCGCTTTAACGGGGGTGGCTTACTATTTACAAAATGGGGAATTACAGCCAGATCAGAATACGGTCTATAATCTCACGCTAGAAACTCCGACGGGGGAAAAACGAGAATTAGGGGATTATTCAACTAATCAATTTGCTACGTTTTCGGTAGAATTTACGGTTAAGCCAGATGACCCTTTGGGGAATTATGTAATTCAGGGTAAAGGTATCAATGGGGTAGAAATTGTTGGTAATTTTCGAGTAGCAGAATTTAACCCCCCTAACTTTAAGGTTGATTTGAGTCTTGACCGCCAATTAGCTGTGAGTCAGGATAAAATTATGGCGACAGTTCAGGGTGATTATTTATTCGGTTCTCCGGTAGTTGGTGGTGAGGCTAAATATTATGTGACGCGGACGGCTAGTGATTTCACTCCCCCAGGTTGGGAAAAATATCATTTTGGAAGACAGTGGTTTTGGCCGGAAGAAAAACCGACGATTTCTAGTGATGTCTTACAGCGATCGCAAAATTTAGACGCGGCGGGTTCGGGAAGTGAAATGATCACTGTTAGCGGTGATGTTCCCTATCCCCTCAGATATCAAGTTGATGTGGAAGTGACAGATGTTTCTAACCTGTCGGTCGCGGACTCCCAAAGTTTTACGGTCTTACCTAACCATCAATTGATTGGACTGAAAAGCAAATTTGTAGCTAATGTTAATCAGGCTTTTCCGGTGGAAGTGATTGTTACTGATGTTGAGGGTAAATCAATTAATAATGTTCCGGTGAAGCTGGAATTACAGAAAATGAATTACAGCAGTATCACCCGGGTGGTGGAAGGGGGACAAACTAACCGAAATCAACTGGAATATGAAACAGTGGATACTGTAGATGTCAGGAGTGGTAATACTGCGAAAACTGTAGAATTAACGGCGAGGGAATCAGGGTCTTATCGCATTCAGGCGAGATTTGCTTCGGACCCCTTAAATACACCGAAAGCTACTGATATTCAAATTTGGATAACAGGTGATAGTCCGGTGAGTTGGGGAAATCGTTATGATAACCGCCTCGAAATTAAACTAGACCGGGATAATTACCAACCGGGAGATATAGCAACGGCTTTAATTCAATCACCCTATGGGGAGGGAGAGTTATTTTTCGCAGTAATTCGCGATCGCATTTTGTATAAAACCCTAATTCCGGTGAAAGGCGGCGCACCAGAAATCCGCTTTCAAGTAACACCAGAAATGCTACCTAATGTGGCTGTAGAAGCGGTCTTAGTCCGTCAGGGAGAACCTCTATCACAACTGGAACCGGGAAGCGTAGATAATCTAGTATCTATCGGGATGACTCCGTTAAATGTCAGCAAAAATGGGAAGTATTTACAAGTCAAAATTAACCCGAATCAATCGGAATTTCAACCTGGTTCCCAAGCCACGATTAACCTAGAGTTGACGAAGGATAATTATCAACCGATTAGCGGACAAATCACTTTAATGGTGGTCAATGATGCGATATTGCAACTTAACGGCTACCGACCCCCCAACTTAGTAGATACTGTATATGCTGAACAATCAATATCGACCCGATTAACAGATAACCGTCCTGATGTGGTAATACAATCATTGATGTCACCGTTGGCTAAAGGTTGGGGTTATGGGGGAGGATTTTCCGCCGCCACTATTGATACATCTAAGTTGCGTCAAGACTTCCAAGCGTTAGCCTACTATAACGGTTCAATTATCACGGACACCCAAGGAAAAGCCACGGTTAATTTTACGTTACCTGATAATTTAACCACCTGGCGAGTTCTGGCGATCGCTACTGACGAAAATTTAGAATTTGGGTCGGGGGAAGCGACATTTATCACGACCAAATCCCTATTATCTAATCCGATACTACCACCATTCGCGCGGGTAGGCGATCGCTTTTTAGCGGGAGTTTCCATCACCAACCGAGACAACCTGAAAGGACAATTAGACATCACCGGAGACCTGAGTGGTGGACTGTTATTTTCAGCGGGGAATAAAACCAGCCACCACCTGAAAACCCAAGCGGAAACGGCCACCCAAGCCTATCGTTTTCCTGTGTTAGTTGAACAAGTAGGAAATTCCCTGGTAAAATTCACCAGCAGACTGCAAAATAAAACTGATAGTTTTCAAGTTCCTTTGGAGATAAAACCCCTAGAAACAACGGAACAGGTAATCGCTTCCGGGACTACCCGCGAAACCGTCAGCATTCCCATTAATATTGATGATAAGGTAGTCCCCAATGCGGGAGGTCTAACTATTTCCCTGGCTAATAGTTTAATCCCCCAATTAACACAACCTGCGACCCAAATTTTCCAACAGCCAACTTTACCATTCTTAGAACCCATAGCCAGTCGTTTATTAATAGCAAGTAATCTCCAAATTATTGGGAAAAATCCTAATGATTTATCGGGCTTAGATTTGGAATTGCAAGCTAATGATGCTATTAACAGATTAGCCGGCTTACAAAAAGAAGATGGCGGTTTTGGCTATTTTCCCGCCGCGAATATCTCCGATCCGCTACTATCGAGTTACGCCGCAGAATCCTTAGCCAAAGCATCTCAAGCCGGATTTACGGTTAATAATAATCTGATTAATCGCCTCAGAAATTATCTAAATCAAGTAGTTGCTAATCCTGATGAAAATGGCTTCTGTGTTAATAATATCTGTAAAAACCGCCTGCGTCTTGAAGCGTTAATCGCCTTATCAGACTTAGGAGAAACGCGCAGTGATTTCATGGCAGAAATTTACGGAACTTGGCGGGAATTTGACCCCGCCACCCAAATTAAACTGGCTGGTTATTTAGCCAACTTCCCCCAATGGGAAACGGAATTTAATACGATTTTCCAAGATATCCAAAAACACATTTATCAAACGGGACGGACAGCGACGGTTAATTTACCCCCCGGATATCAATGGTTAGCCTCTCCGACGGTTTTACAGTCTCAAGCATTGCGCTTATATATTACCCAAAACCAACAGCCAGAAACTATCGGTAGATTAGTGGAAAGTCTGTTAAACCTGCGTCGTGAGGGAATTTGGCAAAATGACTATGATACCGCCGAAGCGTTAACGGCGTTAGTGGCTTATCAACAAACCCAAACCACGTCGGAAAGTTTCCGGGTTAATTTGGAAGTGGGGGGGTACATATCAGAGCAAATTGAGTTAGGAAATGATGGTAATTCTAGCTTTAATCTTAACCTACCGATGGCAGAATTACCCCAAGGAAATTATCAACTATCGATTCAACCTGAAAATTCGGGTAATTTACATTATTGGATAAAATACAGTTATCGCCTAGAAGGAAAGCAGCCAGGTCAACTTAATGGTCTTCGGGTGATTCGGACTATTCGACCGGCTAACGAAACTGAAAGTCTGCAAACCTATAGCCTCACAGAGGAGTCTAAACCTTTAACGGTGAAACCGGGACAGATATTTGATATTGGGTTGGAAATTATCGCAGATCATCCAGTGGATAAAGTGATGATTGTTGACCCTCTCCCGGCTGGTTTAGAGGCGATTGATAGGAGTTTTGAGACGAGTAATCAAGTCTTACAAAGTCAGGCTGATAGTTGGGAAATTGCCTATCAAACTATTTATCGCGATCGCATTATGGCTTATAGCGATCGTCTCATACCTGGTGCATATCATGTTCATTATCTAGTACGTTCTGTCACCCCCGGCGAATTTATCTGGCCGGGTGCTAGAGCCTATCTACAATATAACCCAGAAGAGTTCGGACGAACTACCTCTGGGTTGTTAGTGGTATCCGATAGATAGACTCGGAAAAGCTCCGCCTATTATACCATAAATGGAGGATAATAGCAAGTAATCGCCATCAATTATGTTAAGACTTGGTGTATAGTTTCTACAAGTTGTTCAAGAAAATCAACGCAGTCGCTAACTAGACAGTCATAAATAGGCCATCTGTTTCCGATACCAAAAGAAGGGTCTATATCAGCTTGATGAGCAATTTTATTTCTGCGATCGACTATTGCGCTAAGTTGTTGTTTGATATCGGATGCTGATTTCCCCATTTGCTGCGCTACCTCATCCCACAATTTTTGGTCATAAATAAGACGAATAGCATCAGCTATTTTATCTGGTTTTTGAAAACTCTTATATCCCAGGTTTTCTCGGAGTTCATCATTGAGTAATGAAGTTTGATTGAGTTTATTTTGAATCGCACTTGATATCAGTGGAAGCAAATCTGATACACTGGGAGATGGTGGCAGCAATGACCCGGCTTGGCTTAACTGAATTTCTGTTTCTAACCAAGATTCAATATTCATCAGCATTAATCTATCATTGGTAGTGTTACCTAATGACACTTGAAAACGTGAAAAGGCGGCAGTTTGAGGACGTTCACCTTTATAAATTTCTAACATTCCCAGGGTGACAACTTCATGGATATAGTAATCTAACGCACTCACGGCTAAAACCAGGGATGCTCGTAAAATATCAGATAAATCTAAAGCCGGGGTCGATTGAGATTTAATATAGTTATGAACATCAATTAAATCCCTAACACGAGCAATACTGACCCGAAATTGGTCAAGCGCTAATTGCATAACTCTGAGAAGTTAATCCGATAACTTTATCTGCTAGGTCTGCAAATACCCCACGAAATTCTTCCTGTTTTTTCCGATTGTTTGTTAAAACTTTTCCAGCTTGTCTTAATTGCTCACGAGTTAAATCATAAATGGGAGTTTGATGCTTTTGAGAAAGGGCAATTAGACTATTAAAGTTAGAAATCTTGGTTAAAGTAAAAGTTTCGCTAATACCTTGCTCAAAATAACTGGGAGTAGGTAACATTAAACCAGATTGGCTGAACACAGGAACTAATTTATCTTTAACATCTGCCTCGATTTTGTCAATCCATTTTTGAAAAGCCACAGTTTCCTTACCGTGAATAATTCGATAATTCTGAATAATAGTTCCCAGAAAGCGAAGTTTAAAATCAGGAAATGGATAGATTGCCTCTTTTAAAATCGGTGACGAACTGGCTTTTTTAGCCCATAATGACCATTTAGGCAAAATTTTACTCAAGGATTCGATCGCCATCACGGAGAAGAAATCAGCGGTAGTAGGAATGATAAAAAAGTCGCTGGTCATCAACAAATTTTGATTAATTGAATTCAAGCTAGGACTCATATCAATTAAAATATAATCCGCATTAAAGAGCGCGGCAGTTTTGTTAAACAATGCAGTAATAGACCCGGGTAAATTTTGGAGTGTTTGAATGGAACTACTTAACTCTTGAGCAATACCTAGGGTAACTTCATACTCAGCAAATCCCACATGACCCGGAAGTAAAAATAAGCCTTCTTGACCTAATAAAGGAACACAATTGACGGCTTCAATGGCTTTAGGTTGACCTTCAAAAGCTGGGGCGAGTCCGGTCTTAATGTTTGAATGTGTATTGTAGATAGCTTCGATTCTGGCTTGGTCATCTTCGGTATCTTGTTCTAAAGCCATACCAGTTAAATTACATTGTGGGTCAGCATCTACAATAATCACTTTTTTGCCTTTTGATGCTAACATCCAACCCAAGTTAAATGTGGTGGTGGTTTTACTGACTCCGCCTTTGTGATTAAATAGTGCGATTTTCTGAACCATGATATTTACCCTGTTTTTAACTCGCCGATGTTGGGTAATTGTAGCATATAATCATTGCCCCAACCTTTAATAATATGGGGGTTTGAGACTCAGTTCAGATGCTGTCTGATGTGGCTGTATCAATTCTGAGGTGATGGTGATGAGGTGAGAGTGGTGGGGGTCTGTCTGGCTCTGGGGAGACTGATGGCTAGATTTAAGGGGTCATGTTAGGATGGAGCCAGAGGCTTGATGGTGGCGGTTATGGTTCTAGGGACTCGGAAATATACGGGAAGTTAGAAGCCGAAACGCTTACCCAGAGGGAGATTAAGCGGCTGCCAGAAAAAAGTCAAAAAAAAATCGGCAAAAGGGTTGACAGAAGTTGAAAGATTCGCTAAGTTAATAAAGGTGAGAGCGCAAAAAGCTCGAAAATCAAAGGCGAAACACAAACACAAGCCCCCATCGTCTAGAGGCCTAGGACACCTCCCTTTCACGGAGGCGACAGGGATTCGAATTCCCTTGGGGGTACTAAAAATTTAAGGTTAGGGTAGGGATTGTGGAATGTGGTCTCTACCCTAGTCTTTTTGGTGATAGTTGGCTAACCTCAAGGGAGGATCTGGCGCATATAATCGCCCCATAATTGAGCTGCATTAGCGCTACTGCCGAAAGTAGGGGAATTGTCATCATTACCGAGCCAAATGCCTGTGGTGAGTCTCTGATTGGGTATATAGCCAATAAACCAGAGGTCAACATTGGAGTTGGTGGTGCCAGTTTTTCCAGCTTCCCCTAAACCCAAACTAGCATCCTGACCTGTGCCCCAACGAATTACTCCCTGTAGCATGGAAGTCATAGTTTCTGTGACGAGGGGAGAAACGACCTGGGGGACTCTGGGATTTTCTCGATCATAGGCATAAATGACCCGACAGCTATTAATATCGATCGCATCGGTGCAATCACTACTATCTAAAATACGTCTAATGCCGTGGGGATAGTGAGCTAAACCGCGATTAGCCATGACATTAAAAGCGCCAGTCATCTCTAGCAGGGTAACTTCACTTTGACCCAAAACCAAACCGGGAACCGGATTTAAATCGGAGCGAATGCCTAGCCGTCGTGCCATATCGACGACGGAATTTAAGCCGACCTCCTGGGCGACTCTTAGGGCGGTGACGTTTTCGGATAAAGCCATACCCCGATACATATCGACAGACCCACTACTGCGATCGCATCCTCTAAAAGTTTGTCCTTGCCAAGTGAGAGGTTCACAGGAATAGGTTCTACCGGGGGGGATACCCTTATCTAAGGCGGCGGCATAGGGAAAGAGCTTAAAGGTAGATCCGGGCTGTCGTAGGGCTTGAGTCACGCGGTTAAATTGACTATCCCCATAACTGATTCCTCCGACCATAGCCATAACTGCGCCATTACTGGAGTCGAGAGTGACTATTCCCCCCTGAGAAAAGCCAGCACCAGCGCCGACGGTAGCTAGATGTTGTTGCAAAGACCTCTCAGCGACGGCTTGCATTTGAGGATCTAAAGAGGTTTCGACAATAAAGTTACCCTCTCGCGCCAATTGACTGCCGAGAAGTCTCTCTATTTCGGTAAATACATAATCATAAAAGTAGGGTGCAATGGTACTTTCGAGAATTTCCCGCGCCCTGGGGTTAATTTCAATACGCGATCGCCTCGCCCGATCGGCTTCTTCAGAGTTAATCATTCCCAGGGCTTCCATTCTCGCCAATACGCGATCGCGATACTGGACGGCTAACTCATAATTTTGAATAGGATTAAAACTATTGGGGGCGGGCAAAATACCTGCCAGTGTTGCAGCTTCGGACAGGGTTAAATTAGCGGCAGATTTGCCAAAATAGAACTGAGCGGCATTTTCAAAACCATAGAGGTCTAAGCCTAAATATACTCGGTTTAAATAGGTAAGTAAGAGAGTGTCTTTACCATAAAAAGTCTCTAATTTAAGGGCGACGATCGCCTCTCTGGATTTCCGCCAGGCGGAATCTTCTGTGCCGACGTACTCCCTAAATAAAGTGCGGGCTAACTGCTGGGAAATCGTGCTGCCACCTTCTCTAATTGCACCGCCTTGTAAATTCGTGATAAAAGCCCTGAAAATTCCGATGGGGTCAATACCCATGTGCCAATAAAAGCGGCTATCTTCCGAAGCTATAACGGCCTTTGGTAGGTAAGAGGAAAAATCAGATAAAGCCTCTAATTCCAGTTGTAAATTATTGTTGGTTGTACCCCGCAGAGGCTGATGATCACGGGAATAAACGACTACCGGGCCATTGATAGAGCGAGGCAGAGGTCGCACGGTAAAATATTGCCACTGCCACAAAACGATTAAGGCGACCAAAGCACTAATACCACAGAAGGTATAAAGACCAGAGCACAGTAACCGCAGATATAGGGGTGGTGGATCTACATACTGAACCCGAACACCATTAGCGAGTTCCGGGGGGCCCAAAGTAATGACATCCCCATGACGCAGGGGAAAAACCTGAAGCCGCCGCCGTCCCTTATAGACTCCATTGGTTGAGCTTTCGTCTTGGAGCAAAAATTGTCGAGAGGGATGTTCTCCCAAAATGGTTTTATGTGGTGGCTGACGTAATAAACACAGATGCACCTGACTAACTACAGGATTGCGAACCACGATATCACTAGATCGCGAAGAACGACCAATCACATAGCGATCGCCTAATAGCGGATAAACATCAGCCTTATCCGCATCAGCATTTTGCACCCAAAGTTCAGGAACCCTACTATTAGGCCTTAGCACCAGCCGGGAGAAGTTAACTCTGGCGTGAATGGTCTGCACAACGTGGGTGATGGCACTTATAACTGTATTTGACTTCGGGTCCGGCTTTTTAGATGACATATTTGGCGACATTTCGCATATAGCCGTTATGTGAGACTCACTGGCCTTAGCTGACTCGCAAGATTATAACACCTACTGTTAGTAGTGATTTACGGTTGGGGGAAATCAATGGATAATGCTATATAGGGTATCACGCTGGAGAGGTTTTCGCCCGACTGAGGCGATCGCCTGTTGAAGGTCTTTTACAGTCTGGCAGGTTCCCCCAGTAGCTCCTGCCATAGTGGTGATATGTTCTTCCATTAAGGTGCCGCCGATATCATTACAGCCCCATTTTAGGGCTTCTGTGGCACCGGATAAACCCAATTTTACCCAACTAGGTTGATGGTTCATAATCCAGTTACCGAGGAAAATCCGGGCTACAGCCATGAGTCTGAGGCTATCAGTTAAAATTGGTTGGTCTCGTCCTACCCGGCGGCGTAAGGACGGAGGTGCTTGTTCCCCGACAAAAGGCAGGGCGATAAATTCGGTAATGCGGGCGGGATAATTGCGGTCAATGGCTTTTTGTTGTAGCGATCGCAATTTTTGCAAGTGGGCGATCTGCTGTTGGTGGGTTTCAATGTGACCACATAAGATGGTGCTAGTGGTGGGAACTCCTAGACTGTGGGCGGTTTCTACAATTTCTAACCAGGTGGCTGTATTAATTTTTTCTGGACAGATGACCTGGCGAATGCGATCGTCTAACACTTCGGCGGCTGTTCCTGGCATAGAACCGACTCCAGCATCCCGCAGTGAACCTATGACTACATCATAACTGAGGCGATCGCCACGGGCAATAAATTGCACTTCCTGGGGGGAAAAAGCATGAAGGTGTAAATTAGGAAACTCATTTTTGATGGTCTTCACCAACTGGAGATAATAGGGTAAAAACTGACCGTTAATCTGAGCCTTGGGATTTAATCCCCCCTGCATACAAATTTCGGTGGCTCCCCTTTCGACAGCATCTTTGGCTTTTTGGAGAATTTGCTCAAAACCCAACCAAAACGCCCCGGCTTCCCCTTCATCACGCCGAAAAGCGCAAAAATTGCAATGCTGTTCGCAAATGTTGGTAAAATTGAGATTGCGATTAATTACATAGGTTACAGTATCTCCACAATCACGCGATCGCCACTTATCTGCCACTTCTCGCAGACGTTCGGTAACTTTCGGGTGATTGGCTTCTAGTAGGATTAATCCTTGCTCTGGGGATAAATCAGCCCCCTCTGAGGCACAATCCAAAATGGCATCAACGGTTTGAGTTAACATACAATCTAATCAATAGTCTCCCAAGTTAAATCGGTCAGCATATTTACTCAAGTTCCTTAATTAGTTGAATGACAGCAATGATATTAAAATCTGCTTTATCTATTGGAGTTCCCAGACGACCACTGCTCTGGTTTAGCCTCAAACTGCGGAATATACCGATTTTGATGCTTATGGGTGCGACTGTGTTGGTGTTCACGATCGCACCTATTCTAGCTCAGGAGGAACCATCTGCGGAACCATCCCCAACTTCGGAAATTGACAACCCATCTGTTGATCATAATCAATTACACAATCAGGGAGTTGAGCAATTCCATAAAGGCGAACATCGCGAAGCCATAGAAAGCCTAGAACAGGCATTGTCAATCCGCCGGAACCAAGGCGATCGCTTGGCTGTGGCGGAAACACTGAATGCTATTGGTGAAGTTTACAGCAATTTTAACGAAAGCGATCGCGCTTTACCAGCTATTTCTGAAGCCCTGGAAATTTACCGCCAACAAAACCCCCAGGGAGCCTCGGAAACGGCTCTAGTCGAAAGTGGTAAAGCCCGCAGTCTCAACCTTCTGGGTTTTCTTCACCGCCAACAGGGTGAATTTCCCCAAGCCCTAGAACACCATCAAGAAGCACTGAGACTAGCTCAAAGTGCAGGCGATCGTAGTGAAGTCGGGGAATCTTTACATAATATCGCGGCCGTCTATGCCAGTCAAGCTCAACCCACCCAAGCCCTCGACTATTATCAACAAGCCCGGGCTATTCGTCAAGAGGTTGGCAATTTACGGGATCTTTCCCGCACCCTCAACAATTTAGGGGCACTTTATTTTAGCATAGGAGAGGTAGAAAGAGCCCTAGAAATTTATCAACAAGCCCTGGCTTTCCGCCGACAAATAGGAGACCAAGCCGGGGTGGGGCGGTTGTTAAGTAATATGGGTTATATCTACCGCGAAAATGGAGATGATTTCCAAGCCTTAGTACACTTTCAGCAAGCGGCTCAACTCTTAGAACGCATCAGAGATAACGCAGGGGCGGCTCGTATCTTGAATTTAATGGGGATTATCTACGAAAATTTAGACCAGTTTCCTCAAGCGATCGAAACCTATCAGCAGGCTGCTAATTTGGCTAAGGAAGCTAATGATTTTGGTCTGGCGGGGACGGCACTTACCCAGATAGGTCGCATTTATAACAGTCAGGAAATGTGGGAAAAAGCCTTAGAAATTTATCAGCAAGCCCTAGAAGTTTATCGAGAATCAGAACAGCAGCCAGAGATTAGTCAAATCCTTAATCAGTTAGGCTCGATTCATGAGCAATTGGGCAACTATTCCCAAGCCCTAGAAACTCTAAAAAGTGCTTTATCTATCATCGAAGAAGCTGGAGACCAAGAAGCAGCACAGGCTACTCTCAACACGATTCAATCCCTCGAAGAAAAATTAACGGAAAATGAAAATGAAATGGATAATTGACAATTGTAGGGGCGGGTTCCACAGTCAGTTATAGGAATGAGCGACGGGCTGAATAAACCCGCCCCACCCCACCGGTTAATTAATTGTTAATTGTTAATTGTAGGGGCGGGTTCCACAGTTAGTTATAGGAATAACCGACCCGTTTAATAAACCCGCCCCACCCCACCGGTTAATTAATTGTTAATTGTTA
>NZ_JARPLC010000084.1:0-3108 GCF_032350395.1 Limnospira sp. PMC 289.06 | reverse complement strand
TATAGGAATAACCGACGGGCTGAATAAACCCGCCCCACCCCACCGGTTAATTAATTATTAATTGACAATTATAGGGGCGGGTTCTAAGGTGAGTTATAGGAATGAGCGACCCGTTTAATAAACCCGCCCCACCCCATCGGTTAATTAATTGTTAATTGTTAATTGTTAATTATGGTTGATGCGAATGTAGCAATAGGTTTGGGTAGTAATCTGGGGTTATGTTGTCAAACATTAGAAACAGCCCTAGAATTACTTGGCGGCTATGGGGGAATTAGGGTGAAAGAACGATCGCATTGGTATCGGACAACTCCCGTGGGACCCCCTCAGCCGGATTATATCAATGGTTGTGCTACCCTCGTGGTGAGTATCTCCCCCCAGTTGCTGTTGGAGACTCTGCTAGAAATTGAGAAGAAATTGGGGCGGGTGCGTGGGGAAAGATGGGGACCGAGAACCCTAGATCTTGATTTATTGCTGTTCGATGATTTAATCTTGAAGACACCTACCCTAGAAATACCCCACCCTAGGATGGGTGATCGGGCTTTTGTGTTAGTCCCCCTAGCGGAAATAGCCCCGGATTGGATAGATCCTGTCAGTAAAAAGACGATCGCCCAATTGCTGGAAACTATCGATCACTCAGGAGTCCAAAAACTAACTGTGGCTAACTAATGAAACCAGGTTCAGAACCCCCAGAAATCCTAGATCAACAACTGTTTTATCGAGGTCGGAAATTTAACTTTGATGTCCACCGCCTTCGCCTTCCTAATGGTGCGATCGGTCAGTGGGAATGTGTTAGACACCCCGGAGGCGCTTTAGTAATTCCCGTTACCCCAGAAGGTAAGTTGGTATTGGTCCGACAATATCGATTTGCGGTGGAAGGGCGGACTTTGGAATTTCCAGCCGGGACGGTAGAAGCTAACGAAGACCCCGCCGAAACCGTGAGGCGAGAAATTGAGGAGGAAACAGGCTACCGCGCTTCTAAGTGGCGTAAACTAGGGCAATTTATCCTCGCGCCGGGTTATTCTGATGAAATTATTTACGCCTTTCTCGCCGAAGATCTCGAAAAACTGGAAACTCCCCCCCCACAAGATGAAGATGAGGATATAGACACCGTTTTGATGACTCCCCAAGAGTTGGAAGAGGCGATTTTACAGGGGGAACCTGTCGATGCTAAATCTATGGCTAGTTTTATGTTAGCTAAACCGTTTCTATAACTCTGTAGTGTTTATGTCGGATTTAATCTTATTTTGGCATCGTCGAGATCTGCGGATTTCTGATAACTGGGGACTGGCGGCGGCGCGTCGGGTCACTTCTCAGGTGGTGGGGGTCTTCTGTCTCGACCCGGAGATTTTGAGCGGTGATGATATCGCCCCCGTCCGTGTGGCTTATATGCTGGGCTGTCTCCAATGTCTACAAGAAGACTACCAACGGGGGGGGAGTCAATTACTGATTATTCAGGATAACCCGGCTCAAGGTCTGCGAAAATTGGCCGTGGCTTTGGGGGCGATCGCTGTTTATTGGAATCAAGATGTTGAACCCCTCCCTAGACAACGCGATCGCTCTGTAGAAGAGTCCCTGACAGAGGTGGGAATTAAAGTTGAGACTTTCTGGGATCAGGTTTTGCATTCCCCAGAAGCCATTTTTACCGGGTCTAAGGAACCCTATAAGGTTTATACTCCCTATTGGCGGAAATGGATTCAGCAACCCAAACCAGAACCCTGTGAGCGACTAAAATCTACCGGTCTGACGGAGGCTCAGGAAAAGGCGGCTCTGGAGGCGGGAGCGATCGCTTTACCCACGGCTAAGGATTTGGGATTTATCTGGTCGGAACCTTTTATCCTAGAACCCGGAGAAACGGCGGCGAGCGATCGCTTGGAAATCTTCTGCGATCGAGCCATTTATGAGTATGACGAAGGGCGGAATTTCCCCGCTATTGATGGCACTTCTGTGTTAAGTCCGGCTTTGAGATTTGGGGCGATCGGTATCCGTACCCTTTGGCAAAAAACCCAAGAAATTATGGCTTTAACTCGCAGTGACGAAGCCCGCCACCATATTCAAACTTGGCAGCAGGAACTCGCTTGGCGCGAGTTTTATCAACAGGCTTTATATCACTTCCCCGCCTTAGCCACCGGTGCTTTTCGTCAGCCCTTTGACCGTTTCCCTTGGTCAGATAATCAAGAACATTTCCAGGCTTGGTGTCAAGGACGCACCGGCTATCCTATTGTTGATGCCGCCATGCGTCAACTCAATGAAACTGGATGGATGCACAACCGTTGTCGCATGATTGTTGCCAGTTTTTTGACCAAGGATTTAATCATTAATTGGCAATGGGGAGAAAAGTATTTTATGCAAACCCTTATTGATGGCGATTTAGCCTCAAATAATGGTGGGTGGCAGTGGAGTTCCTCCAGTGGCATGGACCCTAAGCCTTTGCGGATTTTTAACCCCGCTTCCCAAACCCAAAAATATGACCCCGAAGCTGAATATATCCGCCAGTGGTTGCCAGAATTGCGGAATTTGGACACCGCCCACCTGGTGACTGGCAAAATTTCATCAGGCGATCGACAAGCCTGTGGCTACCCACAGCCCATTGTAGACCACAATCGACAACAAAAATTGTTCAAGTCCATTTATTCCCAATTAAAGGCTTGACAAATTCCCCAAACTATGGCAGGATGTTAAATTGTGCAAAACAAATAAACCTACTCATGCGGAACTGGCGGAATTGGTAGACGCGCTAGATTCAGGTTCTAGTGTTCGCAAGGACTTCCGGGTTCAAGTCCCGGGTTCCGCATTGGCAGAGAAACCCGGTTGGGCTGGGGAA
Organism: Limnospira sp. PMC 289.06; assembly: GCF_032350395.1. Taxonomy (NCBI): domain Bacteria; kingdom Bacillati; phylum Cyanobacteriota; class Cyanophyceae; order Oscillatoriales; family Sirenicapillariaceae; genus Limnospira; species Limnospira sp. PMC 289.06. The sequence continues at coordinate 287 of NZ_JARPLC010000084.1, read as the reverse complement.
GTTGGGTTACGCTGCGCTTCACCCAACCTACTAAAAGGGCAAATGGCTAACAGGGTAAAGGGCAAAAGGGCAAGAGGGCTAAGGGCTAAGAGTCGGGGGGGCACAGGCTACCCGAAAACCGTCGAAGCTGAAGAGGTTGCCCGGGACGACCCAGCTGCGGCCGGCACAACGGCAGTCTACAGGATAGTAGCCCCACGAACCGCCGCGCAGCACTCTATTGTTTGTCACTCTATTGTTTGTGTTGCTCAAAAAGTTGACTAAATATTCAATATAGTTTTGATAACGAT
>NZ_JARPLC010000083.1:0-23435 GCF_032350395.1 Limnospira sp. PMC 289.06 | reverse complement strand
AGGCGGTTATTTCAGGTATTTCAACCTTATTTAATGCCTGAACGTATCGCACATGTTAGATGATTATATCATCAGTAGGGAGAAATGTTTATAACCAATTACCGACCAAAATATAGGGACTCCAATAAAATGGATGGCGGAAAAAGGAATTATTTAATAGCTTTAATTGCGCTTGTCTGAGGGCTTCTGACTTGTTGAATTGCTTTTGATTTAAAAATCTGTAGAATTCACTCATTAACTCACTACTGGCTTGGTCATTCACTGACCAGAGAGTGCCAACTGTACTGCGGGCACCGGCTTTAACTGCCATTCCAGCCAGCCCTAAAGTGGCACGATTATCACCGGAGGCGGTTTGACAAGCGCTGAGAATTAGTAATTCTATGGGTGTACGACCTGTGAGAGTTTTTTCAGTTAATAAACTATCTAATTCTAGGATATTAATACGACTATCCCAAGCTAAAATAAATGTGTCATCTAAGCGAGAACTAAATTGACCGTGGGTAGCAAAGTGAACTATGGGGTAGTTAGTTAATTCTAATTTGTGGCGGATTAATTGATTGGTGAAATCTTGATTAAGTAGGACTGTGCTGGCTGTTTCTGATTGAATTGTGGCGATTTCTTCGGCTACATAACTCAGGGGACTAAATCCATCTCTTTCTTCGGTTAATCCCCCGGCTAGAACTTTTAAATCTAGCTGTTTGATGGATTTATCGGATAGTAATTTTAAGCCAGGAGTAATGGCAATGCTATAGGTTTCTATGAGATATTTTTCGCCATCATAAAGGGTCGCCATGGGGATATTACGGAAGGAACCATCAGGGACAAAAACTAGGGTTTTCACTTGTTCGGGATTAATTTGATTAGCCAGGGGTCGAATTACCCAATTATAAAGTTTTTGGGCGGGTTCATAAAAATCTCGACGGCTGCGAATAACTAATCCTTGAGACAGTTGCTTGATAGTTGTGTCTACTTCGGTTTTGCTGACATTAGTTTGATGATGAATTAGGGGATGATTAGGTTTACTGATAATTACATGAAGATTATCTTTTAAGATGATTGGATATATGACGGCTGCTGTGGGGTCTATTTCATCTATTTTTCTACTGACAACATCGACACAATCGGCTTTAAAAAAGTTATCCAATTCAGCAACTTTTAAAGACTCGATTACATTAATGGCTTGGGATAAGTTATTCTGACTGACAACCTGACCCGGCGGTGTGGTTTCTAATAGTAAGGATACTAATTCCCGATACACGGGTTCAATACTATTTTGAAAAGAAAACTGAAACTCTCGACCAATGGAAGCGATATCTTGACTTAGAGAACCAATTAGGTTGACGGCTTCTAAGTAGGAAGATATGGCTTTTTCTGGTTTTCCTTGTGCCTGTTGAATGCGACCTAATTGCCATAACCATAAGTAGGAAATATCTGGGGCTTTAATTTGTTGACTCAAGATTAAGGCATCTTGGGTAATATTTTGGGCAATTTCCCATTGTTGGGTTTGTTCATAAATACTGGCTATATAACCTAAGCCAAAGGCTTGCGCTCGTTGGTCTCCTAGGTCGATCGCCTCTTGAGTTGCTTGGCTATACAGTTGGAGAATATTCTGCCAAGATGATTGAGGATTTTGGGCTTGTTGAAAGGTAGACCAATGCTGTCCTAAGTTGAGACGATAATAGATAGTTGTGTGGTTTGATGGTAACTGATCTAGGTGAGATTTTGTGGTTGCTAATAGTTGACTAAAGGCTTGCCAGTCCTGAGTCTCAGCCAATAAACTTAATTGGGAAAGTTCTATAGCTACCTGCTGTTGAGGAGAAGGAGATCTAGTTAAGGCTTGTTGATAATAGTCTAAAGCTGTGGTATAATCTTGATGGTTTTTGGCGACATTCCCCAAGCCAATTAGGGCGGTAATTTTTTCGGAGTTTAAGTCTAAGTTTGTAGCTATAGTTAAACCCTGTTGTAAGATAATTTGGGCTTCATTAAAACGGCTGAGGGTACTAAGTAGGTTGCCGAGTCGAATGAGGACGATCGCTTTTTCGCGGGAGTTTTCTTGGTGCTGAAGATTGTTGCTGATATCGGCTAACAGTAAAGAAGCGCGGCGATATAATCCCAGTTGCTGTAGGGCGGTGGCTTGATTTATTCTCGCTTTAAAAACTCCCATTTGCTGCCGATCGCGATTATATAACTTTTCGGCGGTTTCCCAGGAGCTAAAGGCGGCTTCAGGCTTTCCCATAGCCAGATATAATTGACCTTGGGTATTCATAGCCTGGGCGAGAACAGATAAGCCAGGGGGTCCAGCATTCTCTAATAAAGCGATACTGCGGGCGATCGCTTCTGTGGCTGGTTGCCATTTTCCCAGGTGTTGATAAGCCAGAGATAGGTTACTAAGAACCCGTGCTTGGGCTATGAAATATCCTTGGTTGTGGTAGGTTTGCGCGACGGACTCCCAAATAGCGATCGCCTGTTGAAAATCCCCCTGTTGATAGCGATCGCGTCCCCGTTGTTCCTCCTGTAACCCCTCGGAGGCTTGGCTAATTATGGGAGTCTGTTTTGGGGCGACAATTTGGGTTAAACCTGGTTTCGAGATGGTATCTGCTAACAGCAGGCTAATCAATAAACCCAATAAAATCAATAGGGTAAAAGTCAAACGCCTAGGATATTTCATAGAATTGGCACAACACAATTAGGGAATTACAGTAGGACGGCATTGAGGGTTTAGCCAGGGAATAGAAGACGAGGAAGCATGAGGACTACGCGCAATTAAACTAACGCGACCATCAGAATACATCACTAACCCTTGAGCCTCAACTAAGATGGAATTGCCTGCTGTACTAAAATCTTGGTAAATTGTAGCACTACCTTGTAGATTTGGTGATTCTAAAGTTATGCTACCCAAATCTTCGAGGGGACTTTCTCCGGTGTGTATGGTGGTGGGGTTGGGTGGTAAACCGCCGCGTCCGGTGACAATAAATTGATTATTTTGGGACCCTGGTAAACAACTAAGAGTGACTAACCGAGACGCATCAATAGGTCCGGTGGGTAGTTCAAACAGTGCTTGGGTGGGGTCAGTATCAGGATTATTAATTGTGACTACCCCATCAACTCGAAAGGCGGAACTAACTGTAATATCACTCAGGGGGGTTAATTCGCGGCGGAACTCAATGCCAAAAATTCCCCTAGCTGTGATGGTAATATTACCCCCTGTCCCCAAAAAAGCATTGGCGGTTATATCGCTATTTTCCAGGGGGATAGCAAACAGATATTTGGTGATGATATCGATGTTCCCGCCATCACCTTGACCGCTATTTATACCTGCTGTTGCTGATATGGTACTTTGGCGGCGCAGGGTGATGGTATCGGCGATCGCCAAACTGATATTACCCCCATTATTAGATGCTGTTTCAGTGGTAATAGTCGCGCCATTGTCAAGTCGCAAATTCGGGGCGCTGAGGTGAATATTTCCCCCTTCTCCTTCACTGCGACTTTCCGCAAATAAGCCACTACGGAAAAAGCCATCCGGTGAAGTTCCGGTAAATTCTACCCCTTGGGAAGCCATAATATTCAGGCTTCCTCCTAACCCTTGATTTTGACTAGATGCCGAAATGCGAGCGCCGTCTAAAATTTGTAATTGTCCAGTTCTTACTTGGATATTTCCGGCGGGTGCGCTTCCTTGACCAAACCGGTCTGGGGTTCCGGTAGAAGTAAATAAGCCGCTGGGATTTTCCCTAGTGGGGGAAGTTCCGACTAACTGGATAGACGAGCGCCAAAACGTCAATATTTCCGCCTAGTCCGTCACCGAGAGTAGTGGCAACTATTTGAGCGCCATTATTAACTTGTAGTTGTCGGGTTTGAATGCTAATATCCCCCGCTTGACCGCTACCTTGTGTAGCACTGAAAATAGTCGCCCCATCACCGGAAATAGTTAATTGATTAGTATTGATAGTGATATCACCAGCTTGACCTGTAGAATCCAGTTCGCCGGTCGTAGATGACCGGCAAAGAGTTCGAGCCCCCGCACCGGAAACCACGGGGTTGAAGCCGGTGTTGCTTGGGTTAGAGGCGATCGCGGCTGATGTCGGTAGAGGGAGTGGGGGCGATCGCCTAAAATTTAACTAGCCTATCTCTACATCGGAGAAGTCAAAATGGTACAGACCCCTCAAACATCGGAAACCGATACCCTATTGCTGGCATACCCCAAAACCCTGAAACTTCACGTCACCCAAGAACAATTTGCCGCCCTAGCCGCCAGTAATCGAGAATTACAACTGGAGAGAACCGCCACAGGAGAGTTAATTGTGAATCCACCAACGGGTTGGGAAACCGGAGAACGTAATTTTAGTATCATTGGGCAATTGTATTGTTGGTACGAAAATTATCAACAAGGGAAAGCATTCGACTGTAACACGGGGTTTATTTTACCCAATGGGGCAAATCGTTCTCCCGATGCCTGTTGGGTGAGTCAAGACCGTTGGGATGCACTAAGCCAGGAACAAAAGAAAACTTTTCCAGAGATTTGTCCGGATTTTGTCGTAGAGTTACGTTCTGATTCGGATACTCTAAAATCGCTGCCAGAAAAAATGCAAGAGTATCTAGAAAATGGCGCAAAATTGGGGTGGTTAATCGACCCGCAACGTCGAATAGTAGAAGTTTATCGAGCCGATTCGGACGTAGAAATGCTATCCAATCCAACTGAGTTATCCGGAGAGAACCTGTTACCTGGTTTTGTATTAGATTTAGGTAGAGTTTGGGGTAAGTCGTAGTAGGAGGGTGGGCATTGCCTACCCGTTTGACAATTCCAGTTGTCCTAGAAAAGTGTCAGGATGGGCGATCGCCACTTGGGTATTGTCCAACAAACGACCGGAACCCGCTAGTTTTTGTCCGAGCGCCATTTCCACAAAGCGATTTCGGCTCAAGGCTTCCTGAGCAACCGTGCCGCATATGGGACTCTGGGATTTTCGGCGGGTGGTGACTAATTTGGAATGCTGCGATCAACATCCTGAAGTCAGCCTTGTGTACGCTAGGGCAAGCGCGAAGGGTCGTAGACCCGTTCGTGAAACGTTGCGTAGCAAACGTGCGACTGAGATTCGACCATTACTCTGGCTTTTGCAATCCTGTCAAAGCCAGTTGGGTCTATGAATCAAGAATCCCCTCCCCTTTAGACAGGGAGGGGAGTGTCAACTAAGTTCTCTACTGATACATTTACGCGACATTTTTCCGGTTCCGGATAATGCAACGATAGCACCATTACCTGTTTTCGTTTCATGATTGATACAGCGTCCTATTTAACAGGTCTTCCAAGGCTGTGACCGGCAAAGGTTTGGAGAAAAAATACCCTTGTCCGTATTCGCAATTTAGGTTTTTCAAAGTCTGGACATTACCTTCGGCTTCTATGCCTTCCGCGACAATATCCATATTTAAGTTATGCCCTAACATAATAATAGTTTTAACAATTTCTGTATTTTGCTGGCTGTCATCCATACGACGCACAAAAGACTGATCAACTTTGAGAGTATCTATGGGAAACCGATGCAAATAGCTGAGGGATGAATAACCAGTGCCGAAATCATCCATACTCAGTTTAATACCTAGAGATTTTAATTGTTCTAAGAGTGCGATCGCCTCATCGACATCATCCATAATTGCACTTTCGGTAATTTCTAATTTAATGCAATTACGGTCAACGCCAGTCTCAGTCAAAATCTGATCAACACATTCAATTAAGTTAACTTGGGAAAATTGACGGGTTGATAGATTGATGCTTAACATAAAAGGGGGATTTTGGCAATATTTTTGATGCCAGATCGCCAACTGACGACAGCCTTCTAATAAAATCCACTCCCCCAAGGGGATAATTAAACCACTCTCCTCAGAAACTGGGATAAATTCCCCAGGAGACACAAACCCCCGCTGGGGAGATATCCAACGCACTAAGGCTTCAAAACCAGCTATCTGATTAGTTTTTAAATCAATAATCGGCTGATAATACAGTTGAAATTCTTGATTTTTAATGGCTTCTCTGAGGTCTGCTTCTAGTTGTAACTGCTGTAAAGCCTGAGATTTCATGGTGGAGATATACACCTGATAACGATTGTTTCCTAAAGCCTTGGCGCGATACATGGCTGTATGGGCATCTCTCAATAAATCATGGGCAACTAAATGGGGGTTTTGGTTACTATATGCAATGCCAATACTGATGGTGGTATATACCTGTTGACCGTTGAGATAAAAGGGCGCGGCGAGAGCTTTTTTCAGTTGATTTGCCATGGCGATCGCCTGGTCAATATTCTGGATATTCGGCATCATTACCGCAAATTCATCCCCGCACACTCGCGCTAAAATAACCTGAGAATGTAAACACTTTTTGAGGCGTTTAGTAGTAGAAATTAGCAGTTGATCACCGATAGCATGACCAAAACCTTCATTGATGAGACGAAAGCGATATAAATCTAAAAAAAACAGGGCGATTTGGGTATATTTAGACTGATTACTAAGGCGCTGAATTTTTTGATGGAGTAGGTTGCGGGTTGGTAAATCGGTAAGAACATCATAGGATAAACCATAAAGAACTTTATAAGCTAAGACAATGGCACCAGTAAATAATAAGCCTAAAGCTGGGGGAATTAGGGGAATCCATCCCTTTTGACCAAATAGCACAAAACAGATACTCCAAAGGGCGATCGTGCTGATACTAATTAGTAATCCCAACGACAGGGGGCGATGAAATTTAACTACGAAAATCCCCCCAAAAAATGACCCAAGCCACAACCATAAAACCTCCCCCCACATGGGCCAAAACCAAAATAAAGATTCTCCCGCTAAAATTACTTTAAGAATTTGGCTAATCATGTTAGCATGAATCATTACTCCGGGCATTAAATGATTAGTGGTTTGACCAGGACTAAAAGGGGTAGGATGTAAGTCTCTTAAACTGGCGGCTGTTGTCCCGATTAATACGACTTTATCTCTGACCAAATCTGGGTCAAATTCTCATTCTAATAACTCGGTCATCGTGATAGTTTTAGCTATGGTTTTGGTGTGATAATTAATCAATATTTGTCTACCCCCAACTTCCGATGGGGGTAGTTGATAGCCACCGGAATTATATTCTAGTGTCGGAAATATAGTTTTATCTATTTGTAGCAAGCCGGGTTGTGCTTCAAGAATAATGGGGCGATTTTTGAGAGATTCCAAATATTTGTGGCTAACTTTTACGCCAAAAGAATAAAGTTCTTGACCATCATATCGAACATACATTAAGTTACGGCGAATAGTATTATCTAAATCGGCTACTAAATCGTTAAAGCCTACTTGATTGGCTGATATAGATGGCGGTGGATCAACTATTCCGATTTGTTTAATGGCAATAATATTATCGGCTTGGAATTGTTCAACAATTTGTAAATTTCCAGGAGGTTGCGGAACATCTCTATAAATATCAAAGCCAATGACTCTAGGTTGATATTCTTGCAGTTTCGCTAAGGCTTGGGCTAAGATTTCATCAGAAAACGGCCACTTTTGGTTAGCTTGAATATCTGCTTCTGTAATCTCTACAATTAGTAGGCGAGGGTCAGGAATATTATGACTATTTAAGCGCATCATTCTATCAAAGGATTCTAATTCTAAAGGTTGTAAAATTCCCCAAGACCTAATCCCCGATATTAACCCTGTGGTTAATAGGCTGGCTAGGATGATAGTAATTAGCTGTTTTACTGATAAGACATGCGGATTTATTGGTTGTTTGTAATCAGTGAATATGGATGATAGTTTCTTGGCAATGTATTTAACACACCGACACCAACAGCGATTAATTTGACTATTTAAATGCTTAAAACGTTTTGCAATCATAATAAGCTAATTTTATTTGTACTCAAAATAGTGGGACATCTAGGGGACTCGGTTATGTATGGCGTTCAATATCTGTAACTTCCTATGGTTGAATATCAGTAATTTGACTGATGACTGTCTGTTAACCACCTTGCTATAATCATAATGTTAGGAATCAGGGAATAATCGGGATATAACTCTGAAACTTAAACTTTTTGCGGGTCCGATAGGGGTTATCCTGGGTACGGTGTCTGTGTTAACGGTTTCTATGACACCACCTTTTATAGAATCTGTGGTAGCTACTGATGGTGATCAGCCACCAGGTCGCTTGGTGGGAGGAGGGACTAGGAGTAGCAACCCTAATTGTAGATTTGATCGAACTCCCTTGATGGCGATCGCACCTTCTCGATCAATAGGGTTAACGGCTCAAGCCTCTCCTAGGTTATATTTTTACTTACCTGCTATGGAAACTACCCAGACAGCCGAGTTTGTGCTGATTGATAACACCAATGACACGGTGATTTATGAAGAGACCCTGACAATCGGAGGTAAAGCTGGAATTATCGGTGTGACTATACCATCACACAGCACTCAGAACATTAAAACCAACAATAATTACAAGTGGTACTTTTCCATCGTTTGTAATCCTGATGACCGTTCGGAGGATATCATAGTCGAAGGTGGCATCCGGTGGGCAGAAATCGACCCAGCATTAGCCAGTCAAATTAACCAAACCAGTCCACTAGAGAAGGTGGATCTATATTTAAAGGCGGGACTGTGGTTTGATGCTATGTCAACTTTGGCTCAGTTGCGGTCTCATGGTAATGCTGATCCGGCAGTCTCAGAGGCTTGGAGTAAACTATTGGAATCGGCGGATCTGGGGGTTTTGGTTCAAGAACCTGTAATTACCGAATAATTTACTCCATATTTTCAGCAGCGATCGCTATTGATGCTGATTCTGATTCTGATTCTGATTCTGACTCTGACTCTGACTCTGACGCTGGCGGAATATCTCATAAAGTGCCATACCAGTGGCTACTGAGACATTCAAGCTAGGGGTTACTCCTGACAGGGGAATAGAAAGTAGCACATCGCAATTTTCGGCGATCGCATGACTCAACCCTTCCCCTTCACTACCTACTACTAGGACGATCGCCCCGCTTAAATCAGCTTTATACAGGGGTTGATATTCCCCGGCTACTGTGCCATAAATCCAAAATCCGGCTGATTTAAGTTCCGTGAAAGTACGGTTAAGGTTGATCACCCGCGCTACCGGGAAAGTCTCTAGGGCTCCGGCCGCCACTTTCATCACTGTAGCATTAATACCAACAGCCCGCCGCTGGGGGAGAATCAAGCCTTGGGCTCCGATCGCTTCAGCGGTGCGAATGATCGCGCCTAAGTTGTGGGGGTCAGTGATACCATCAACGGCGACTAGGACTGGTTGGCTATTGGCAGATTTAGCCTGGGTGATTAGGGTGGTTAAATCCCAATATTTATAAGGTGTAACCTGTGCGACAATTCCCTGATGGCTAGCGCCTCTGGTAATTTGGTCTAGGCGCTGATAGCTGGCTCCGTCTACAATAGCGCCTTTGGCTTTCGCCTCTTGTAATAGAGGTTGGAACCGGGTATCTGAGCGCAATTGGGAAATTACCCAAACTCGGTTAAGCGATCGGCCGTTTTCTAAGGCTGCTAAGACTGTGTGGCGACCATAAATTAGATCTTCCTCTGGCGGTTCTGTCTCTGCTGAAGCCACAGGGCGATCGCGACGACGGGGATGGATAGCTGGTTTATCTTCCCGAGGAGAATGCGATCGAGATGAAGAAGGCTTAACCTTTCCTCGGTTCGGGCCAGATTTGCGATGGGGAGATGAAGGAGGTCTCATTAAAAAACCCTCGAAGATTAGGCAATTTTTAATCAACAAACAGCATGACCGACAGGAAACACCCTATCGGTCTACTGGAAATAGGTAGACTCCTAGCAATCACTCAACTTTTTGGGACCGCCGCCACAGCATCCTCAACGGTTTGCTGTAGAGATAGAAACTTTTCTAAACGAACCAGTTTCACGGTTTGGGTGACGCGAGGATTAGAAACAATTTGTAAAGTTCCTCCGTTAGTCTGAGCCTTCTTGACGAGTTGTACCAAAGCGCCCAAACCGGAACTGTCTACAAAGTCTATCTGGGAAAGATCCAACACAATGTGTTTTGGTCCATTATCGATACACTTAGACATAATTTTCCGAAACGTACCTTCTGAGAAGGCATCGAGTAATCCGGTCAGACGAAATATTTGATAGTTATCTTTAACGTCGCGAGTCCCTCTGAGGCTAACGGTCAGGTGTAGTTGCTCAGGAATAGCCCCCTCCTAACTGGATAGCACATATACTGCTTCATTAGTATATTCCATTTTTGCCATAATTGTCTATGGTATCTGATTCCGTTGGCTTGAATTTGAGATGACAACAGACAGGGGGACTTGGCTCGGTTTGTCCCCCCAATAATCTGGCTCAGGTAATTACTTGGCTTTTTCCATTTCCTTGACGAATTGCTCAAACAGATAATCAGCGTCGTGGGGACCGGGACTGGCTTCTGGGTGATACTGAACTGAAAATAGCGGTAGGGTTTTGTGCTTGAGACCAGCAACGGTGCGATCGTTCAGGTTCAGATGGGTTATTTCTACATCCTCGGCTAGGCTATCAGGATCGAGAGCAAAGCCGTGATTTTGGCTGGTAATTTCTACCTGACGCTTTTCTAAGCCCGCAGGTTGATTTAATCCCCGATGTCCGAATTTGAGTTTAAAGGTTTTCGCGCCTAGGGATAAACCGAGGATTTGATGTCCCATACAGATGCCAAATACTGGTTTGTTACTTTTGAGTAACTCCTGGGTTGTGGAAATACCTTCGGAAACGGCGGCGGGGTCTCCTGGACCGTTAGAGAGGAAAATGCCATCGGGATTATATTTCAGGATCTCGGCGGCGGGGGTGCTGGCGGGAACTACGATGACCCGACAACCATAACTGGCTAGGCGACGCAGAATATTACGCTTTACTCCAAAGTCAATGGCAACTACTGTATAACGGGGGGATGGTGTTGGGCTCTCTTTTGATTCCAAGCTGGGGCTAAATTCCCAAACTGTATCGGTGGACTCAGACCACTCGTAGCTCTCTGGTGTAGTTACTTCTTTAACTAGGTTCAACCCATCCATATTGGGAGCCTGTTGGACTCGGGATAACAATTCTCCGGGGTCGAGAATTTCGGTAGATATGCCACCATTCATAGCCCCGACAGTTCGCAGTTTGCGGGTTAAGGCGCGGGTATCTATGCCATAAATGCCGGGGATATTATGTTCTTTGAGATAGTCGGGTAAGGATTGGGTAGAACGCCAGTTACTGGGACGGCTGCAAATATTACGGGCGATCGCACCTAGGACTTGGGGTCTGTTGGACTCCTCATCTTCTGGGTTAACCCCTGTGTTTCCTAATTCAGGATAAGTAAAGGTGACAATCTGACCACAATAACTGGGATCGGTCAAAACTTCCTGATAACCTGTCATTCCGGTGTTAAACACCACTTCACCTACAACTGTACCTGGAGCGCCAAAAGACCAACCGCGATAGCTGGTGCCGTCAATCAGAACAAGTAAAGCTGGTTTAGCAGAGATAAGCGACATAAAAGCCAATTTGCATCTAAACTTAATACCCCCCTATTCTGCCAGATATCTGACAAACCGCTGATAGTTCAGTTTTGATTGCATGACAATTCAGGGGTGGACAGGTATCAATTAACTGTTTTACCAGATATGCGGGTGGCGTTGAGAATGGCTAATAATGCTACTCCTACATCGGCGAATACTGCTGACCAGATGGTGGCTAGTCCGAAAATTCCTAAGATGATAAAAAAGCCTTTAATTCCCATAGCTAAACCGATATTTTGCCAGACAATGCGGCGGGTTTTTCGTCCGATGGCGATCGCACGACTGACATAAGAGGGGGAATCGGTCATAACTACTACATCGGCGGTTTCAATGGCTGCGTCTGAACCCATACCTCCCATAGCAATACCTACATCAGCCCTAGCAATGGCGGGCGCATCATTAATTCCATCCCCGACAAAGGCAACTTTACGATTATCTGGAGTTAGTAATTTCTCCAGTTGCTTGACTTTATCTTCGGGCATTAATTCGGCATAATATTCATCAATATTTAAGGTTTTGGCAAGGCGATCGGCTACGGTTTGATTATCTCCGGTTAGCATGACTATTTTCTGCACTCCTTGTTTTTTGAGGGCTTCAATAGCAGCCACAGAATCGGGTCGGACTTTATCGGAAATTAGGATATATCCGGCATAGCGATAGTCTACGGCTAGATGAATTACTGTGGCACCTACATCACAGAGGGGATGGTCAATTTTTTCTAAGTGTAACAGGCGATCGCCTCCGGCAATTACTGTCCGATTTTGGAGTTTGCCTTTCACTCCACAGCCGGGGATTTCTTGATAATCTTCGATTAAGGTTGGGCTCTGTGAATCTCCATAGTATTGACGAATTGCTTGGGCGAGAGGATGGTTAGATAGGGATTCTATTTGAGCGGCGATCTTGATTAGTTCTGCCTCGGTAAAGTTATTATAAGGCACTATTTCTGTGACCTCAAACACGCCAGCAGTCAGGGTTCCGGTCTTGTCAAATATTACGGTTTTAACGGCGGCTAAATCGTCTAAAAATGTGGAGCCTTTGACTAATATTCCCTGTCTGGCTGCCCCTCCAACTCCGCCAAAGTAACCGAGGGGAATGCTAATGACTAAGCCGCAGGGACAGGAAATGACTAATAGAATTAATGCCCTAAAAAACCATTCTTGATGACTGCCTAAATTTAAGAGGGGGGGAATTAAGGCGATCGCGATGGCTAAAATTACCACAACTGGGGTATAATACCGGGCGAAGGTGGTGATAAATTTTTCGGTTTTGGCTTTCCGATTTTGGGCGCTTTCTACTAACTCTAAAATTTTGCTAATGGAAGATTCGTTAAATGGTTTGGTGACTTTAATGGTTAATAGTCCGGTTTGATTGATGGTTCCAGCTAGGACTATTTCTCCGAGTTTAACGGCACGAGGTAAGGATTCTCCGGTGAGAGGTGAAGTGTCAATTTGGGAGGTTCCAGATATGATTTCTCCGTCTAGGGGGATTTTTTCTCCGGCTTTGACGACAATAGTACTGCCGACATTTACTAACTGGGGAGAGATGGTTTTTATTTCTCCGTTTATTAGGAGGTTTGCGGTGTCTGGACGTACTGCTAATAGTGATTTAATTGACCGCCGAGAACGCTGCACAGAAAACTCTTGGAAACCTTCCCCAATTCGATAAAATAGCATGACAGCCACGGCTTCGGGAACTTCATTAATAGCAATGGCGCACAGGGTGGCTAAACTCATTAAAAAGGTTTCATCAAATATCTGACCTCGCCAGATATTCTTTCCGGCGCTGACTAATATTTCCCAGCCTGTGAGTAAATATACAGGAATTAATACTAGATATTCCCCCCAGCCCCAAGCCGCAAGTTTTAGCCAATTGTTGAAGATTAATGCTAGGATATAAATGGCGGTTATGATTGCCAAAGGTATCAGTTCAGAGACCCGATTATCAGAGTGGCGATCGTCTCCATTACATGAACAGCAGGAACTCTGTTGATTATCAGCCATTGCGTTCTACCTAAATCCTTCCATTCTATCATTTGCGCGAGATTGTTGGCCGAGTTAATCTTAAATCATTATTAAAATTATACAACTTATCAAACTTGCTGGTCAGCTATCAGTATATATTAAGAAAAATTTAATTTTAGAGAAGGCCTCCAGAAACACGGCTAGGATGAAAAAAATTGTAGCATCATGGCAAGTAGGAGTCAGTATCAATGAGTTATTGGTTGATAAAATCCGAGGAAAAAACCTATAGTATTGACCAAATGCAGTCGGAGCAAACTTGTATTTGGGATGGTGTTCGTAACTATATGGCCAGGAATTTCTTGCGGAAAATGCAAGTTAATGATTTGTGCTTCTTTTATCATTCTAATACTAAAATTCCGGGGATTGTGGGATTGGTGCGAGTCATTGAATCTAATATAGTTGATCCTACTCAATTTGATGAAAATAGCCCTTATTATGACCCTAAAGCTACGGCTAACCATCCCCGTTGGTATACAATCCGAGTAGAGTTTGTTGATAAATTTCCCCAGATGATTTCCCTAGGCGACCTGAAACAGAAGTTTGATCCTGATGAATTGTTACTGGTGCGGCGGGGTAATCGTTTGTCGGTGATGCCAATTCGAGTAGATATCGGCGATCGCATTCTGCAATTGAAAATTAGGCATTCTGTATCCTAGTTGGGATATAATAAAGTAGTTTATTCAAGGTAGGATTAACCCATGATCGTCAACACACCCCCCCTCTGGCTGCAATCATAAACATCTAATATTGTAGCTGAAATTGCTCTGATAATTCGTCAGTCACTCCAGCTTGACGAGTTATGAGAATGTGGGTCGGATGAATTGTGATCAAAATTGAACTCTCATGCTGTTAGATTATTGTCAGGGATGATTAGAAATTAGTGGCCAGCATGAACAAGCGATTTGACGGCGATCGGGTGATGATCCTCAAGTATAAATTATAGATACCATTGATTTAGGATTTCCTGTGAGTTTGGAACCAGATATTAGTCAATTTGTCCATAAAATTACGGTTAGACTAAATCCCCAAGATGTGCTAATATTATTTACAGATGGGATTACTGAGGCGGAAAATAGCTATGGCCAACATTATGGCATTGACCGCTTGTGTGAAGTGGCACTATGTCATCATGAACAGACATCTGAAGACATAAAAAATGCCATTGTTTCTGATGTTTTTGAGCATATTGGTCGTTAGCGAATATTTAATGATATTACCTTGATTATTTTAAAGCAAAAATAGTCCCCTTAATCACCCCAATATTAACAGCAAACCATGAGTATTTTAGTTTTCGGCAGCATCAATATGGATCTAGTGGTGCAAACTCCTCGACTCCCTCAACCTGGGGAGACTGTGACCGGATATAATTTTTTATCGGTAGCGGGTGGAAAGGGAGCAAATCAAGCGGTAGCAGCAGCACGGTTAGGGGCAAAAACTGATATAGTAGGAAGGGTTGGCGGGGATGCTTTTGCTGAGGAACTTTTGGAAGAATTAAAAGGTAATCGTGTAGGTTGTAAAGGGGTTTTACGCGATAATACTACCCATTCTGGTTTGGCGACTATTGCAGTGGATAATCACGGCGAAAATCAAATTATTATTATTCCTGGTGCTAATGGTTCTGTGGGCCATGAAGATGTGCAGAGACTACAACCTTTATGGGAGGAAGCAACATCTTTATTATTGCAATTAGAAATCCCGCTAAAAGCAGTGGAAGCGGCTATTCATGCTGCCCACAATGCGGGAGTGAGAGTAATTCTTGATCCTGCACCCGCCCCTGATGTTTTTCCTCAACAATTATATCCCTTGGTGGATATTATTACGCCCAACGAAACTGAGGCGAGTCAACTTGTAGGCTTTCCGGTGAACAATGTAGAAACTGCCCAAAAAGCTGCGGATACTCTCTTGAGTTTTGGGGTAAAAACTGCTGTGATTAAATTGGGTTCTAAGGGTGTGTTTTGGGCGACTAAATCTGAATCTTTTTTGGTTCCGGCTTTTGCGGTTAATGCGGTGGATACTGTGGCGGCGGGAGATGCTTTTAATGGGGGAATGGCGGCGGCTTTGGACGAGGGGCGATCGCTAAAGGAGGCGATTCTCTGGGGGGCGGCAACGGGGGCTTTATCCACGACTCAGGTAGGGGCGCAGTCTTCTCTACCCGATCGCCAAGCCTTAGATAATGTATTGATGCCGCCTATGTCAACTTTGACGATTAATTGATTCCCAATTAGAGAGGCGATCGCGAACAATTCCCCGCCATATTTGAATTAAAGGTTCAGCTTCTATGGAGCCTTGATCACGTCTTTCTGGAAATAGTTGATAGAATTGAGTATCGGCTAAATTAAACAGTTCAGCCGTGCTAAGATTAAGGCGGTTGGCTGTACTAATCCAACTATTTAGATCGGCTTGGGTATAGCTTCCTAAGTCTTGTCGAGATTCATCACTGAGGGTTTCTAACTCATTTAAGACTTCATGGGCGATTTGATCCCAACGCTTTCGCCAAACGAAATCAACGGGATCATTAGTTAATAGTCGCCCTTGTTGTTGGGGGTAGCGAAAATAAAACTCTTCATTAACTAAAGCCATAAAAAATTGATAATTAACACCCAAATGGCGACGGCGATCGCGTAATATTTCTATCCTTTCAAGTTCGGACATTTCCCCAAATTCATCCTTGGCTGTTTCCGTAATCGAAAAGTGATCGGCCCAAAAATTACCCGCCCACCAGCCAAAACTACCCATTATCACCATTGACAAAACCACTAAACTCGCCATTTTCCACGAAGAATAAAACTGAAACTGAGTGATTTGTTGAACAGTAGGAGGACTGAAATTAGGGACAGGGGGCTGGTTTTTTGGGGGCGCTAATATGTCAGGGGTCACTGACTCTGGTGGGGGTTGAGTGGGAATAGGTTGAGGAGATATTGAGATCTGGTTAAGATCCTGTAAAATTTGACGCGCGGAAATATAGCGATCGCTAGGTTGACGTGCTAACATTTTATTAAAAATCCGATCTAACTGAGGATTTAAAGTTAGATATGGTTGCCATTTCCAAGTAGAATTATAACTATCAATAAGTTCTTGAGGTTCTTTACCAGTTAGCAACACTAACAAAGTCGCAGCTAAAGCATATAAATCGCTATGGGGATAAACAATACCCATCTGCATTTGTTCATCTGGCGCATAGCCAAACTTTCCTAATCGAGTGGCGGGGTTGGGTTGTAAACTCTGAGGAAATAACTGGGATTTGATGCGGGCTTTAATGAGTTTTACACCTCCAAAATCAATCAAAATTGGCAACCAATCAGAGTCTCTGCAGATGATATTATCGGGGGAAATATCACGGTGAATAACTCCCAAGGAGTGGATATAATCCAACACTGGGATCAATTTTAACAGAATTTCGGTGATTTCAGCTTGACTAAAATATTTACCTTTTTGCAGTCGCTGTTTTAGTAATTCTCGGTAAGTGAAACCCTCCACATAATCCTGGACTACAAAGATATAAACTTGACCGCCTATGGTTTCCTCAAATAGTTCTTGAAATCGGGGAATTTGCGAATGTTTAAGTTGGTAGAGAGTTTGCGCCTCCCGTTGAAATAACTCGCGGGATTTTTTTAACTCATAATTACCTTTGACTTGGGGTGCGAATTCTTTTAACACGCACAACTCATCAAAGCGGTGTTGGTCTTTAGCTAAATAGGTGCGTCCAAAGCCACCATGACCTAATTCACGAATGATCAGATAGTGGTGGCGGAGAATTTGACCTGACAGCAGCGCAGTATTAATCATGTTGGGAAGTTCAAGGGATTAACTCAGCATTCAATTTGACGGTCAGCCTTGACTAATGTTACCAGAAAATTGGGAAATGTTAACAATCATCAGCACCTATTTGACCAGAGCAGCAACTTATGGGTAAAATTATCATATTGTAAACGAGTGTAATTAATTATGCGATCGCTTATTGTTAATCCCCATAATTTAAACGATCTACCATCACACTTAACTACTATTACCCCAACTCGACCAGTAGCCCGTTGTTTAAAAGTACCTTATAAATCTTTGGACAAGCTGGCTATGAAAACTATCAATAATCATCAAATTACGATAGCGCCAGTGTTAACTATGGATCGAACTTGGCGGCGCATTGTGGCTGAGAATATCAACAGTAATGACCCTGATGGTATCGCGAAAATGTTAATACCCTCCCGCCAAAAACTCTTAAAATCTGGAGTGGACTTAAACTTATTAATTAATCATAATTCTCGGAGAATTAGGGATTTAGCCCAAGTGACTAATCTCTATAAACAAGAATTATTCAAGCAAGGCTATATTGACCAAGATGAATTATTTTGGCAAGCCATTAATTTTCAACCCAAACCACAACCTTTATTGATTTATGGTTATTTTCAACCTCAACCTGATCAGGTCGAATTTATTAACCTAGTAGCAGGGGAAGATAGCATCTGGGTTTTGCCGACCGGAAAAGCGGAATTTTTTGCCAAAAATCGAGAGGCGATCGCCTATTTAGAAAGTGAAGGATGGCAGGTAAATTATCAGGAAAATAATGATAATTTTAGCTTAGGAGAACAACTACAAAACTGCTTTGTAGACAAAGGGGAAATCACGAATAATGTGCAATGCCATATTTATTCAAATTTAGAAGCAGAAGTTAGGGGGGTTCTTTCCCAAGTTAAGCAGTTAATGATAGAGGGAATATCAGCCCGTGAAATTGTCCTAGTGACTCAGGATGAAAAAACCTATGCACCCTTATTATTAGATATGGCTTGGGAATATCAGTTACCACTGCGATTATTTTATAAAATTCCCTTGCGGAATATTCGCCTTGGGTCTTGGATCGCATTATTAATAGAAGTCATCGAAAACAATTTTCCCTTTGAGTCTACCGCTAAACTTCTGCATCATCCTTTAGCCCAATATTTAACATATCAACAATGGTTAGAAGCGCGACAAAAGCGACCACATAACCTAGCGGAATGGCAAGAATTAGGGTTAAATTTATCATTGTTAAAATTCCCAGAAAGCGATACCCGCCAAAATTGGGTAGACCACATTAAACAAGTTTTTAAATTCTTTGATATCCGCAAAAATAGCAGTCAATGGTCTAGGGAGATAGTCGCTTTTAATGAATTAGAAGCAGCTTGGGTAGAATTATCAAAACCTAATGGCGATCGTCTTAATCGACAAGAATTTTGTCAAGATATTTTAGAGATAATTAGCAAGCTAAAAGTCCCCATGCAACCAGGAAAAGGAGGCATAGAAGTTCACACTCCTTTATCCCTACAGGGTGCGAGTTATCCCCATGTTTTTTTAATCGGTTTTCAGGAAGGTATCCTACCCCCAGCCATTGAAAATGATCCGGTTTTAGACTTTTACGAATCGCGGCGACTATCTCAATTAGGCATTACCCTAGAAACCGCCATAGACATCGCCCAACGGAATGAATTATGTTTTTATGAACTATTAAGAATACCAACGATATCTTTGACTTTTTCCTGTGCGGAACAGCATTATAAAAAGCCGCTGATACCTAGCCCGTATGCTACCCGTTTAGGGCTAGAAATGACTCCGCCACCGTTGTTAAATTTAGCCAGTATTGAGGAAGCTAGACGCTATTATTTACAACAGCCAGAAAAGTTATCCAATGATGTTCTAGTTAATGATATTATTAAAAATTGGCAAGTTGAACAGCGCCGAGAAAGTGGGGAATCTCCTGATGAATATGATGGGGTTATTGGTGTGGGAGTTGATTATGAAAATCGGATTTTTAGTGCCTCGCAATTACTTGCATTAGGTCAATGTCCGTTTAAGTGGTTTGCCACCTATTTACTAGGATTAAAAGAACCTTCAGAAGCGGAAGCGGAAATAACTGGAAGTCTCGGAGGTCGGTTATATCATCGCTGCTTAGAACTTTTGTTAACAGATATCAAAAATCAAACGGATTTACGGCGGTTGGAGAGACAAGATATTAACGAAGCATTATCTCAAGCGGAAGCGGCGTTAAAAGCTGAAGAAAATGTGAATTTTGACAAGTTTATGGGTTGGGAAGCCCGCCGTTTAGAAGGTTTAAATATGTTAGAATTGAATTTACAAGCCGAAGATTTTTTGCGATCCAATGCGGAAATTATTAGTTGTGAAAATTCCTTTAATGCTGAATGGTATGGGTTAAAGGTAACTGCTAGGGTCGATCGCATTGACCGCACCCCCACGGGTCTATTAGTGTTAGACTATAAAACTACGGGTAGTTTACCATTGGGAATTAAAGATGATTCAGGACAAGCGAAAATCAATATTCAAATGCCATTATATCAACAGGCGATCGCCCAAAATTTTAAGGAAGTTCAACAGGTAGATGTCAAGTTGTATTCTCTGAAAAAACAGCGTTATTTGCCGGCTAAAGTAACCGACCCTGCAATTTTAGAAGCCTTTGCAGACGAGGTTAAACAGCGGCTACAACAGGGTAATTATCCAGTAGCGCCAGACCAGAAACAGCAAGTCTGCCAATACTGTCAATTTGACTCGGTTTGTCGTAAGGGAAACCGTTTAAGCCGCCAAAAACTATCAAAATAATAGCAGATTGTCGGTCAAATTTTAAGGATTAATTAATCATGAGTTTAACAAATGCACAACAAGCGGCTGCTACCAGTCCTCAAAGTATTATGGTCACAGCCGGGGCGGGGACTGGCAAAACTTATATGTTAGTAGAAAGGTATTTATATTATTTGCGAGAAAAGGGACTTTCTCCCTTGGAAATAGTGGCGGTTACATTTACGGAAAAAGCAGCCCAGGAATTGCGATCGCGTATTCGTTCACAGGTAAGGCAACAACTTCCTAACCGTCCCGACATACTAGCAGAATTAGAAGCCGCCCCTATTAGTACAATTCACGCTTTAGCTAGTCGTATTTGTCGGGAACATCCCCAGGCGGCTAAAGTTCCTGCTGACTTCCAAATTTTAGAATATTTAGAAGGCAAAATCTGGCTTTATGAAGGGTTAGAAACTGCTTTGTCTAAATTACCAATTCAGGTTTTTGAAACCATAGATTATTCTTTATTATCACGAATTTTGGCAACCTTCTTAGATGACCCCTTGATGGCAGAAAGGTCATTAAATCAACAAATAGACTGGTCAGAGTTAGCGCAAAAATTACGCGATCGCGCCTTAGAAGACCTCATAAATCATCCCCAATGGCGGGAATTAAAAGACATTTTAACGTCAAATATTGGCAAGCCAGAAGACAAACTAGAAGTTATCCGACAAGCCACAGTTAGCGCCATGTTATCCCTAGAAAACGGTGATAATGTCTCCGAAAATCTGCAAGTTTTCAATAAAATTAATATCAGATATGGTAGTAAAAAAAACTGGGGGGAAAATCTACAAACTGTTAAAGATGCCTTAAAAGCCTTACGAGAGGAATTAGTTAAACCCTGTATAAAAGAGAATTTAATTAATGCAGAAGTTGGGGAAGCAGACCACAAACTAGCCGAAATGTTAGCCGCCTTAAAAGAAGCCTACCGAGAAGTTAAAGACTATTTGCAACAGTTGAAATGGCAAGCCCGAGTTTTGACATTTGCAGATTTAGAAATTGGCGCATTAACCGCTTTACAAAATAATCCCACCATTCAACTCTATTATCAACAACGCTGGCGCACTTTTTTAGTTGATGAATTTCAAGACACCAACCCCATTCAAGGCGAAATATTAGAACTTTTAACCCAGACAGCAGATTTAACTATAGTGGGTGATAAAAAACAGTCAATTTATGGGTTTAGGCGGGCAGATATTCAAGTTTTTAATAAATTTAGAAAACGCATTATTGACAACCAGGGAGATGAGATAATTCTTAATCAAAGTTTCCGGACTCATCAGCAATTAATTAATCAAATTAATCAGGTATTTTCTCCATTATTAGGAGATTTAAGACAAGACTTAGAAGCTGTCCGTATTGACTCCCCCTCTCCTAGGGAAACATTGCAGATATTTGTTATCCCCAAAACCGCCGAAACTGATGTTACCCAAAGGCGGATAGCGGAAGGAAAGTTGATTGCTAAAACCTTAAAAGAAATGTTAGATAATCAAACTCCAGTGTTTGATAAAGAAACTCAACAATTAAGACCCATTCAACCAGGCGATATTGCTATTTTAACCCGAACCTGGGGACCCTTAGATAGTTATGGAGAAGCCCTAGCCGCCGCCCAAATACCCTTAGCGCCTTCAGGAGGTGGAAACCTATTAGAAACCCAAGAAGCTAAAGATGCTTGGTCACTGCTAAAATTCTTAGCCGACCCTGGAGATGATATCGCATTAGTAGCCCTACTAAGAAGTCCCTTTTTTACGATTAGCGATCGCCTTTTATTCAAGGTTAGTAGTAACCTGAAATTATCCCACCAATCTACATCAGAAAATATGAGTTGGTGGAAATTTTTAAACAGTGGATCACCTGTAGAATTTACAAAGGCGATCGACCCTTTAAAAAGACTACTCAAAAAACGCCATATTGAGCCCCCATCTCGCTTGTTACAAATTGCAGATAGATTAACAGGATATACAGCCACAATCGCCAATTTACCAGCCTCTAATCGTCGCCTAGCGGACTTTAATGGATTTCGAGAATTAGTGCAAATTTTAGAACAAGGAACCGATGATTTATTTGGAGTAGTTCGCCGTCTCAAGCGCCTAAAAGATAAAGCCGTAACCGTAGAACGTCCCCCCATTAATACCAGCAATGCAGTATCATTAATGACCATTTTTGCCGCCAAAGGATTAGAATGGCCAATGGTAGTTGTAGCTGACCTAAGTCGCCCAACTCCCAACTCATCAGTACCCGTTTATTTTGACCCAGAATATGGTGTAGCGATCGCCTGTAAAGACGAAGACCAAGACCGAAAAGATCCAGTTATTTACAACTGGTTAAAATATCGCCATCAACAGCGAGAAGAAGCCGAAGCATTGCGAATCCTGTATGTAGCATTAACCCGCAGTCGGGATTATATCTTATTAACTGCCTCCCAGGAAAAAGGTAATTATTTAAATAAATTATACTTAGGGTTACAAGCTGCCAATATTCCCATAACCACCCTAGAAATTAATAGTGATGATATCATCCCGCCAGTCCCCCCAAGTCCCCTACCTCCAGCCATTAACCCTCCCCTGCTGACTGAGGCGATGACTTCTGGTTTATTTGAACTTCCCGTAACCTCTTTAAGTGAATATAAACGTTGTCCAACCCGGTTTAAATTTATCTATATTCTCGGACATCCAGGCTTCTCAGAAGAAGCCAATCAAGGCATGAGAATTGGGCAGTTAGTTCACAAGGCTTTAGAATATGATATCAGAGATATTGATAAACTCCAAAAATTCGCGGAATATGGAACTGATGAACAATTATTGAGTGAGGCTATTTGCCTCGCCATAGACTTTGATAATACTGAAGAATTTAAAATATTTAGAGACCACGAAATTAATCGAGAAATTGAGTTAAAATTAGATATATTAGGGGTTAGCTTTAATGGCATAGCAGATCTAATTGGGGATAATTGGGTGCTAGACTATAAAAGCGATCGCGTGATGCGCCCAGAACACCATAATCTACAACTATGGGCTTATGCTAAAGCCTTAAACTATTCCGAGGCACATATTGCCTATTTACGCCATAAACAACTCTACACTTTGCCACCAAAACTATTAGAAAAAACTGCCCACGAAGCGGAAAGCATAGTTCGAGATATAGTAGAGGGACACTATCCCCCCAAACCATCACTAGAAAACTGCCAAACCTGTCGCTATCGTGAAATTTGCGAACATAGATATGATGCTATATGAATGATGGTGCGTCAGAGTTTAAAGGCTTTCTATTTACCCCAAAATTATCTCAATCTGAC
>NZ_JARPLC010000082.1:0-23929 GCF_032350395.1 Limnospira sp. PMC 289.06 | reverse complement strand
TGATTCCTAAACGTCTCGCACCTATTCTCGCTTCTTATACCATATTGCCCTAAAATGTTAACCTAATTTGAGATGAAATCATGCTCTTTATGTCCTACCGGACTGCTACCGTCTTTTAATGGAGCATACAAGGCTTCTTTTATACCATCCCAGCTCACATAAACATCCCAGTCTGTGACTTTGTTAAACACAGTAAGAAAACAGCGTTTAAATGATTTTTGGTCACTAGCCATATCGCGAGAGCGCTTCCGTTTAGTGTTCTTGTGTACCCCATTAAAGTAATCATCTTCCATCTCTTTAAACACTTGGCGATAGGTGATTAAGTCGTTTTCTAGGGGAGTTTTGTTTTCGTCAAGAATAGTGGCCTTGTACCAGTCCAGCCATTCAGACACCGACTGAAATTGTCCGTCAAGGGATTTATGAACTAACCAAGCCTTGTCAACAGCCTTGCGGATACCCTCTGGGGTAAACTGACAATTACAGCCCCGTTGTTTACGCCCTCCCGTCTCCGGGTCAGTAGTGATGTCTAGCTGAATTGTCCCCCGGTTACGCTTAATCCTGACACCTTTGGGACATTGTTTGCGGGATAGGTTGAAAAACTCAAGAATATCCTCAAAGCCTTGATATGTACCACTATGTGTACTGTTTGTACTTGCACTCATTTGGCACTAACTCCTAAATGTGCGATCGCTTTTGAGTGCACTAGAGTAACGGTAGAATAGGGGTTATAGCCTTTATGAAGGGTTCAAGTCCCACCGCCCCCACTATCATCAAACCCTTATCCGCACTGCGATCGCAATGCAACACAGGATAAGGGGTTTCCATATATGGACACAACTTGATAATATGGAGACAACTGGACTCGAAGCACTTCCCCGCATCGTTAACCAAGTTAATCAGCAGATGGGCGTGGGTGCGAGTTTTGTCTGAACCGGGATATTTGACATCGTGGTGCAGCCCCACCAACGCCTGATGGTCGCCCAAACCCAACTCGTCAAGAACCCGATTGCACAGGAGCGACCATTGACTTCGACTCAAGTTATGGTGTTGCATAATAGAAAATGATATTCTCAAATAAATCAAGATGGATTGTCCTTATTGCCAAAGCCATAAAGTAGTCAAAAATGGTCATCGTCAGGGAAAACAGAGTTACCTGTGCCGTGAATGTGGTCGCCAATTTCGAGAAAATCCCTGTCCTGGAGGTTACAGTTCTGATGTCAAAGAGCTTTGTGTGAAAATGTCCCTCAATGGCATGGGATTTCGAGCCATTGAGAGAGTCACTGGTATTTCTCACAACACAATACTTAACTGGGTTAGAGTTGCAGAAACCCAGATGTGATGAGGAAAACTATGAAATTCCTGAAATAGCTCAAATTGATGAGCTTCAGACTTTTGTGGGTTCAAAAAAAAACATCTGGGTCTGGACAGTTGTGAATACCAAACTGCCTGTAATTCTGAAGTTTGTCATAGGCGACAGCTCATTGCTGACTTTTACCACATTATGGCAAATGATTAAGGGCTGGGCTTGTTTTCTATATATTACGGACGGATACAAAGTTTATCCTTGCTTAATTGAGGATTGCAATCATCTAGTCAGCAAAACGGCTATGACAAGAGTAGAAGGAGAAAACTGCCGTCTGAGGCACTATTTAGCCAGGCTACATCGCAAAACTTTGTGTTATTCCAAGTCCACTGAGATGTTGTACAAATCAATTCGCTTACTTATCTATTATTTGAAGCATGGACAACTTCCTCGGTTCTCTTAATCATTCCTCACTGTGCAATACCGTCTTCCTTCGCCAACTTTGTGCTTTAGTTGGTGATCGCCATCTCTGTAACAGCCTGGATTGTTTGAAAACCTCGGAGGGACAAGCGGCGCTGTTTTGGTGGGAACAAAATCAACATCAGCTTGAAGCGATCGCCAGTTCCTCAGATCGGGTCAATTTGGAACCAGGAAGCTCAACAGAACGACAAACTAAAGAACGGATCATTAAACATCCCATCAGCGCTCAACAGCAAACCATTCAAACTCCAGACAACAGAGAAATCGCCTTTCCCCAATGGGTTCAACAGGAACAAAACCCCCAAAACGTATTTAATTGGTTGTGGCGTATGATGCCGGAACTAAGACGACAACAGGATTCGGACGCTCTACTCGACCCTCAACACTACATTTTACCCGACTGTCCGATTCATAGCTATCGTGCCACAGTCTCAGCGATCGCCGGAGCGGTAGACTTTGATGAACGGGGGATTGTCACTCAATACCCTTACTTGCTGCTGTTTACCTTTTCCCCGATTCAGGACTTTATCAAAGCTTCCCGCAAATTTCTAGACTTTTGGGCAGGGTCATACTTGCTACACTATCTAAGCGCTCAACTCTGTTGGTTCGTGGCTGAAACCTACGGTGTAGATGCGGTGATTACCCCCTCGCTTTGGGGACAAGAAATCATCGACGCACTCTTACTCAAAACCTATCCAATTTTTAGAGAAAGCTTTCAAGAACTCAGCCCCGATGGAACAGACCCCCTGACTCGTTTTAAGGATCGTTTGAGTACCACCCTAGCAACCGCAGGCTTTCCCAATACGATAACCATCTTAGTTGGAAGCTCCGAAACCGCACAACAACTCGGAGAAACTTTGTGTGAAAAATTGCGGTCTGAATGGATTGCGATCGCCCAAAATATTAGAGAAGGAATCCCCGATCATCCCATACCCGAACTTAGACAAGGAATTCGCGATCGCACCATCGCATTTCTGCAAAACCCCCAAAATCATAAGCGGATTGAGAAGATCTTAGAAGAATTTTCCCAGTCGGGAGGTCACGACGAACAAAACCGACATGATCTCGAAAACTGGAAGCGGAAAAGCTGCTGGGAATGGCGGGGATTATGGAATGCTCAAATTGACCAAACTTGGCAACCCTACTGGACGGCTGTTCCGTTGGGTGATCCGAATACTTCTCTAATGATTGAGAAAAATGATGACGATCAATTGAGCGAAGAC
This sequence comes from Limnospira sp. PMC 289.06, assembly GCF_032350395.1. Lineage (NCBI taxonomy): Bacteria > Bacillati > Cyanobacteriota > Cyanophyceae > Oscillatoriales > Sirenicapillariaceae > Limnospira > Limnospira sp. PMC 289.06. The sequence goes on along the minus strand of NZ_JARPLC010000082.1, from coordinate 20,923 downwards.
TGGATCAAAAAACCAGAAAAAGTGGCTCAAACTCGCGTGAACAATCACCCTCCCACAACGGCGGAAAAAATGCTCTACACAACCCTCAATAATGGGACTTGGTGGGGGTCAATTCAATCTCGATGCGGTCAAGCAATTCAAGCGATTAAAAATACTATAACTTGGGCAATTCCCATTTCTCCGGGTGTTCGTTCTACATGATCGGGACAACTGAGCGCCCTACATCCTCAATTTCGATATTCTGGAAACTTCCGGGAAGGATAAGGTTTACCCATCGAGTCGATGCGATTATTTTGGCGATTAATAGCAGAAGTTTATCCAGGATTATTTGACGGATAGGAAATGCTGAACGCTCTAGAATTAACGAAGCGCATGGCTTGGGTTTATGGTGGTGTGCGTGAGTCTTTAATAATTGATTTTAGCAATTTAGAAAATGAAAAAATAGACTATAGCCAATTAATTCGCTTTCCCAATCTCAGTTCTATTGCTTCAGCCCGATTTGCTTACCAAGATTGGCAACCAGATCAAAATCACGGTCAACTCAGTCAATATTGGCAGAAATTACAAATTAATATCAAACAACAATTTGGGAAAACCAGTCAAGAATATCAGGATTTTCGGGATCGAACTCGGGGTCGTCCTTTCCACATCCCTAAAACCGATATTTGTATTAATCGCCAAAATTTACCGGGGCGATACTATAACGGTGTGATGTTTTCCAGCAAATGGCTTGCTGAAGATCTGGGATTAGAAAAAGAACAAAGACCCCAGTTGCGAAATATTATAGACCAAACTCATCGTGAATCTGGCTTTGGCGATAGTAGTCCAACAGATTGGTGGGTGATGATCTTGGGGGATGGGGATGGTATGGGGAAGTATGTTTCTGGTCAAAAACTTCATCCTTACCAAGAATATTTAACCGAAACTCATCCCGAAATTTTCATCAATCGCGATCGCTATCCTCACCTTGATGACAACCAGTATGAGCAGAAAAAACGGGAATTTATTCAAGCCTTTAGGGATGATGAACATTCCCTGCTGAAAACCCGTAAGCGCATAGGACCTGCAACTCATGTGGGTCTAAAGCGCGCCCGGCTTGACTTCTCTAACCGTCTAGTTCCCTTTATTACCGAAAAGCGGTTTTGTGGTCGCGTGGTCTACAGCGCCGGAGATGATGTGATGACGGTACTCCCCTTAGAAGATTTACCCGATTATCTGCTCTCTCTGAGAGCCGCTTGGTGTGGTGGCGACGACCCCTATCAACCCCAACCGGGCGATCCAGACTTGAAATTTCAATCCCAAGGCGGCTACTGGCGACCCACTTCGGATACAAATGATTTTCAAGGTTTACCAGAGCGATCGCTGTTTACGATGGGATTCGGGGCGACGATGAGTCTGGGTATCGTGATCGTCGATAAAAGTGTTCCCCTCCCAGTCGCCCTGGAAGCCCTTTGGGAAGCAGAATCCGACCTGGCTAAAGAATTATCCGGTGGTCTACTGATGTCCATCGATCTGTTGCGGGGACTGACGGAATGGCGATCGCTATCTTTGATGCGATTTGTCCTGTCTGAAATTTTCCGTTTATCGAGTGTTCCCAACAAAAACGGCCTATGTTTTCGAGTTCTCTACAGTTCAGGAAACACCCTAGAAGCTCTGATCAAAGGAGAATTATACCCCGGTTGGCGAGATTGGATCACCACTGAACATCATCAAGCCTTGAGTTCTCTACTCTATCGCCTCGCCGAAGAACTCCCCCGCCATGCGGATTTGACCCCATCTTCTTACTTAATTGCTCAAGCCGCCAGAGCGATCGCGGAACGCCGAGACGACAAAGACTTGGTTCAAGAAAATATCGACAAACTGTTGATCTGGCTCAGATATTGGGAAGATTGGGCGCGATCAGTCCATGTTCAATGGTTAATTGAACGGGAGAAAAACCCCGATACTCCCAAACCAATTGGAATTGACCTTAAGGACTTAAGTAATATTCTGCGTTTTTCGGCGTTTTGGCTCGATAAAATGCAGCAACGCCAACAGTGGCACAGACAGGATCACGAGGCTTAGATGGATTGGTATAAGATTGACCCCCTAGATGTTCTACTATTTCGGGAAGCCAAGCCCTTCAGTCCAGGGGAAGGCGCACGGGCTAAAGGAGAGTTTCCGCCTATGCCCAGTGTAGTCTTTCAGGCTTTGCGAACGGCAACCCCTACCGCCCAACCCCATCCCGAATTTTTGGGGGTATTTTTATTAGATGGAGACAATACCCTTTGGTTGCCAACTCCCAAAGATTTGATCGGGGTGAAGCGGCGAACAAAAGATGATTTGCCCAACGAAAGAACAGAAAGTTGGCGGCGACTCACGCGGTTGGTGCCTTGTGAAACTCTGGAGTCGTGGGAGTCAGTCTGTTATTCCCAAGAGAGTTTACCGCCAATGGTTACGCCCTCACTCAACGGTGAGGAATATGTTTCGGGTCCACCCAAACCCTGGATGAAAGCTTCTGCTTTATCTGCCTACTTGTGTGGAAATTCGGATTTTGCTGCTGATAATTTTACCGATAACCCCTGGGATATTCAGGTTCTCCCCCATACTCACATCGAAGACGGCACCCGACAGGTTCAGGATGAGGAGGGCTTTTTTACTGAAGTCGCAACACGCCTCAAACCGGGGTGGAGTTTGGTTGCGAGGGTGCAGTTGCTAGGGTTGCCGGATGAACCTTTTGTGGTGCGCTTGGGTAGGGAAGGACATCGCGCTATTGTTTCCAAGCTGAAAGCTACTGAAAATGATACTGACGGGTTAGACTGCCTGAATTTACTGTGGAAGCAAGCATTACCGGATGTTCTCGAACCGGGACTGTTTGCCTACCTCCTCACCCCTGGACTTGCAGAAACGGCAGAACAGGTCTATGGTCTTTATCCCCAGGCTTGGCGGGACTGCTTATTGGGGTGTGTGGGCGATCGCCAATTGTGGTGGGGCGGAGTTGCCAAAAAAAATCGCCGCAAGGTTCGCACAAAAAACGGGTTAGAAGAATTAGAAGAAAAATCCTTTGCCTTGCAACCCCAATATGCTTTTGCTCCGCCTGGAACAGTGTATTTATTCAATTCTAAATCTATTCAATTGACCCGTTTACAATCAACTTTCGGTCATTTGCTCCCAATCACTCAAGATAAACCTTGGTGGGAAACCTTTCGCAAACTCAATTATGGAAAATTACTTTGGGGACAACGATGAATAACAGCTATCTTGTTTATTTGTACCTTTTATCACCTTTGCATACTGGAGGAACTTCCCAGGAAGGAAATGTTGTCGGTATTGATCGGGAAACTCATACAGATTTGCCCTATTTGCCTTCTAGTACCATACGCGGAGGGTGGCGAGCCAGTGTCGGGCTGAAAGATTATATTGGTTGGCAGACGTTAAACGAGGAAAAACCGGAAGTTTGTATTACTTGAACCAACCGCAAACCATGTTTCAAGACCAAGAAACTAGCGGTAAAGTTCATCATTGGCGACAACTTAGCTATTCAGAATTATTGTAAATTTCTTATTAAGATAAAAACTAATTACTTACAATTACGCTTACCTTTATTTACTGTCTCCCTTGCATACGGGCGGCACTACTCAAGAGGGAAACTTACTCGGAATTTCTCGTGAGTCTCATACCAATTTACCCTATCTTCCATCCAGTAGCATTCGGGGTCGGATACGCGCTAGTGAGGGAGACACAACCAAAAGAAATCGACTTTTTGGGACAACTTTGGAAGAATCTTCTACACTCGAACAGGGGGATATTTGGATCGGCGATGGTTCGCTTCTTTGGCTACCCGTCCCATCTCTGAGTCACGGTATTGTTTGGATTAGTTCTCCGATGTTATTGCGGCGTTGGGGACGTTTTCAGGAAAGTTTACCAGAGATTCCCGAAGCTTACAGCACCAATTTAGACACTGATAAACCTATTTATTTAAAAGATGCCATTATCAAACCGAATCATTTGCGGGATTGGAGTGATTGGGAGCATTTTATGCCCGAACATACACAAACTCAAATGATTGAAAGGGTTTTGATTTTGCCCGACCAACACTGTTCAACTTTGATTCAAATGAGTCTGTGGCGACAGGTTAAAATTAAACTCGATCAACATAAATCTGTTGATGGTGGTTTCCGCTATGAAGAAGCTATTCGTCCCGATACACTGATGTATTTTCCTTGGGGTTTGACAGCAAAAGCTAACGGAACAGCAGAACAGTCCAATTCCGATTTTAAACAGTTAATTCACAGTCACGAACTCTTGCAAATTGGAGGTCAGGAAAGTTTAGGTCGTGGTTTTGTTAAACAGTGGTTAGATTCATAATCAGGAGTAATAATTATGATGGTTTTCGACCCTCGCACGATGGCAACACCCGTTTATGATGCTTTGTCTGGATTGCGATCGCAATATAATGGAAATGATACTCGTCTCAAAGAACAAAAAAGTCAAGCTGTAGAACTTTATACCTATCTTTCCACTTGGGGTATGATGCGGTTAAAAGCTGAAGAAAAAGCTTTGAGTCAAGATGGAAAAAAGGATGTTGTTCGTCAGTATTTCCAATGCTTGCAAACTCTGTCTGATGTTCAAAATTTAATCGGTGATCAGGGTTTAGAAACCCTAAAAAATCTCGGAACAGAAGAATATCTGGGCTTGACTGGTTTAGGTTTGGCATTATCTCAAGAATTTGCATTCTGGGCTAACGCAATTTATCACGATATTAAAGGAGAGGAATAATCTAATGGTATTTGAAGGTCCTAAACCTCCCAATAAAGCAAATTCAAGACCGAATGCGACCCCAAGACCGAATCCTCAACAAAACCGACCCAATAGAGGCGGAAACGCCCCTCGCAGACCTGGAAATGGTGGCGGAAACCGGGGGAGAAATGGTGGCGGTAATGGGGATAATCGCCCTCCGCAGCCCTCTCCCTGGCTAGACTCAGAGAATGAACCCGAACCTGATGATAATGCTAGTTTTGTTGAATATATGCGGTGGATGCGATCGCCGGATCATCCTCAAAAAGATGGAACCAAAACTCAAATTTTGCCAATGGCTGAAGACTCAGCTAACTACAATAAACGTCTCAGTCTACTTACAGAAAGAACTAAATTAATAGCAGGAAAAGATAATTGTTTTCAGGTTAGGTGTTCCTGGCGAATTCGGGTTAGTGGATATCGAGAGCCAGAAAGTATTTTGTTACCCGCTTTTGATGCTTTGGGAATGCCCTATATTCCATCTTCAACCCTGCGAGGTGTTGCGAGAACTCAAGCCATTCGAGAAATAATGAAGCGGGATAAGATTGAGTGGCAAGAAGCCGAGAAGAAAATAGCACCTTACTTTGCTTTGGTTCTTGGGAAGCTGAGAAACCCCATCGCAGTGGAAAAGTTATCTTTCTAGATGCTTATCCATTACCCAATCAAATGGGTTTACAGATGGATATGGCAAACAATATTTGGAAATGGGACAACAATAACGAACTCGAATATAATCCCAATCCCAACCAGTTTTTATCTCGGAGAGAACCCACCTTTTTAATCGGGTTAAAGTTGGCAAGCCACTGTGACGACCCGACGATTTTGCACAAAGTAAAAGGCTGGTTAACAGCAGGGCTAAAAGCCGGAATAGGTTCTCAGGTTAATTCGGGTTATGGGGAATTAATTCGGGCGGGTTCTAGTCGTTCCTCCAATGAATTTTTGCGAGTCGAGTTTTCTTGGGAAGGTCAACTCATTCACGGACGACAAAAATTTACTCAGTGGAATTGGAATGAACACCGAAACGATTGGCAAATGAGAGGGCAAGCCGATGCAGAAGTGCGCCCAATTGCGTTTAAATCAATGTTGCGTTATTGGTTTCGAGCTTTTTCATTAGGTGTTTTGGATGTTGATACCGTTCAAATATGGGAAGCCCAATTATTCGGAGGGATTAATCCTAAAACATTTGGTTGGGTTAGAGTTGATATTCAAGATGGCAAGGTTACTCAACGGGAACCCCGACCAAACTTTAACGGAAAAGATGATGATTGCGGCGAACAAGTCGGAACGTTAATATTATCTTATTCTCCCGAAGCGCCCACAAACCAAAATATACCAATTCACAAACTCTTTGAATCTCTCACTTGGATGATGTTTCATTTAGGAGGAATTGGTCAGGGTGCCAGACGTCCGTGTTATTCCAGGCACAATCGCGATCGCGCTCCCTGGTATCGAGGTTCAACATTTTATATTGATAGTGATGAACAACTTTGGGAACTTCCTGATAATATACAAGCTTTTCAACGAAAATTTCAGCAAAAGCTAGAGCAATTTTATCAGACTTTATCTCAGCTTACCAGAAATCAAATGAATTACCGTCAACCTCGAAATATTGGTCAAGTACGCCGGTAACAGTGGACGGAAGCAGTTGATAGAAATTGTAGAATTATCGTCTGTTCAGGGAAAGAAGATTTTGGAAAACCTTATGCTTTGGCTGTTTTGCATAGCAAAGATTTAAAAGTAGAAGATAGACGCGGAAATCTTAACTATGACGGGAATCTCTGCGGTCAAGTTTCGGGTCATGTTAAGCCCTCTCCCGTTGGGATTGCCGATTTAGGAGATTATCAAGTTGTAACGGTTTTTGGAGCAACAGAAAACCCCCGCCGTGAATATTTAAACCGCCTCCGAAGCAATACAAACAGAAATAGCTATTGGCAAATATGGCCTCTCCAAGAATAGTTTAATCTTCTGCAGTATCTACCAAAGATAGAATTAGTATAAATAATTGGGAGAACATCTTATGGTTCAAGTTTTAGCGCCGAAGGATATTACTTTAGAACAGTTGGAAACTCATTTTCAGCTTGAATGTGTTGAGGATGATAACTTCTTTTGGGAGTGGAGAATTGATTTACCTGAACTCAATGACTGGGAAGTTCAACTCCTAGAAGAAATTAAAGCAGGTTATTCAAATTTAATCAAACAACCGCCATTACTAGAAAAACCGATTAACTTAACTGTGGTTTCTCCCTTACTATTTATTGGTCGTTTCTATCAATCTCCATTTAACATTAGAGCCGAAAAAAGTGTTGAAATATCCGCAATATCAGAGGATTCTGAATTGATTGTCAAGGGAAATATAGATACTTTAGTCTTAAAAAATCAAGTTTGGGTGATGGTTATTGAATCTAAACAAGCTAAACTCTCAGTCGAAGCCGGACTTGCTCAAATCTTAGCATATATGCTGGCTAATCCCAATTCTCATCAACCCAGTTTTGGATTAATCACAAATGGGGGAAGTTTTCTATTTCTGAAATTAATTCAAACTGAACACCCGCAATACGCAACGTCTGATTTGTTTGGCATCAACAATCGTCAGAATAATTTGTCTGATGTTCTCAAAGTCTTAAAGAAATTGATTCAAATTTCTCTGGCTTCTGACACTTAACTTTTTTATCTTGATATTCTCAATTTTTGTCATTTATGAAAACAACTTTAGTTGAATTGAATCGCCTCGATACCCTTATTATTACCCTGGGAACCCGTCAGGTTGGGTGGAAGTGTGAGGATGGAATGGTTCCCTGTTTGGGTGCTGATGGCGATCGCCGACTGGTTTAATTTTTCGTCAATCGCATGAAACGCTTGTGCGAATCTGTGTCGGGTGGTTAAGCTGTTAATAACGACGGAGGATGGAAAGGATGACGATTCTGATTGCTAATATTGGTACGTCTGACCTGGCTTTGAAGTTCAACGAACCCCTGAAACAGATTCAACTAGAAACTTCCACAAGCGATAAAGATTTACAACAAGACTATTTCCTTCCCGTCGGGTTTGATCGCAATGAACCTAATCTGAAGGAAGCTGAAAGCCAATTGAGTACGGGGGAATTATTGGTTTGGCAAAAGCGCTATCAATTGGTTAAAGAACAATATTATCAAATCTGGAAAGTTAACACTTTTCGAGAGTTAACAAAGTGCCTGTGGGAAAAATATACCGAGAGTCCCCAGGAGTGGCACGACTGCATTCGTCCGGGTCGTCTTTGGGGTGTGGTTAAAGAGGCTGTTGAAGCTTCTGTTCGAGATATTTATATTTTTTTGACCGACCAATTGCGAGAAGTAAACGGTGAGAAAAATCAAGGGGCTGATTCCGATACGATTTATCTTTTTGAGGTTTTAAATTCTTGGTTAGAGCGGGAGTTTAACAATAAAATTAATCTGCATAAAGTTGTAATTCCTCAACTTATTTCTCCGATTGATCAAGATGGTTTATTCGGATAATATTATAATTTTTTTAAAGTTTTAGACCCCGATGAGGGAATTTTTATTAGCGTGAAAGGGGGTACGCCCCAAATGCAAGCCGCCCTGCGGGTTCAAGCGATTTCCTCTGAGATTGCCAATCAAATTTACCTCGAACCTCAACTTTCGATTCAAAAGCTTTTGCAGGGGGAAACATCAAACTGTTATCGGGTTTCTTATTGGCAGTATCAACGGGTTCAAAAATATCAAACGGTTAAGAAACTATGGGCGCGTTGGGATTTTGACGGGGCGCGAGAAGTTTTAACCGGATGCTTAGAAACTTTGGAAACTTTGGAGAAGTCTGGAATTGCTGAAATCTCCGGGAGTCGCTATCGGTTGAGTGTGGCGGTATCAGCTTTGGAAATGTCTATTGCTTATTTGAATTTAGATAGTTATGAGGCTGCTAATCGAGCCGATGCGGGATTGCGAGTGTTGAAAGTTCCTCCCGAAAGTTATCAAGGGTTCCCCTTTGATTCCGATTGTAATCCTTTTCGATTGTGCGTAAATTATGAATCGGTTTTGAATCTTTATACTCAATGTTGTCTGTTTTGGAAACTGGGGCGCATTGCTGATTTTTTAGGAAGTATGAGTGCTTTTTATGAGGAGATTTTATATCAAAGTATAAAAAATTTAGACACTATCTGTTATTTTGATAAGACCAAAAATGAAAATGATTGGTTTTTAAAGTTGGATGACATTCGAGAAACTCAACTGGGTGAAACTTTTCTCAAAATAGAGAAGAAAACAAACACTAACTTTCCCCCTAATTTATAAAAATAAAAAGGAAAGCAATTATAAACTACAAGGGCGCTGGAGCAAACGAAATTTTGTTGAGGCTTTAATTGAAGATAAAAAGGGGAGTTCGGAGACTTTAGAGAAATTGATCGCATCTCTAAAAAGTCTTGACTATTGGGCAGAACAGCGCAATTTATTGATTCATGGAGCAAAGGGAATCTCTAAACAACGGATGGAAGATTTGCGCTCTGAAGATTTAGAAAATCCAAGGAATCAGAAGATTAAAGATACGGTTCGTGTTTCCTGTTTACCCACAGATATTATAGTACAAATGAGCCAAATTTATCGCCTTGTTGTTGAGTTGATGCCACTTTCTGGCTTTCAAAATGTACAAGATTATCTAACGGTGAATCAGGAAACGGGCGATCCGATTTAACCTTATTATCTTTACTCGGAATTTAAGGAGTGGGTTGGGCAAATTTTGGATCGCGAGCAATAATCTTGTGGGGGTCGGGCGATCGCTGAAACCCTTATTCTTTCGTTGAAACCCCCGGAAAGCCTTCTCTGTCTAAGTTTCAGCTATTCTTATTGGGGTATTATTGCAAATATATCTCAATAATTTGGGTGTTTGCTTGACCCCCACAAAATTGAGTGCTAGAGTACAGTCAGAGCAAGGGTTTCAACCCGGCACTCTTTAGACTTCTCTGAAAGTTAAACGTATGGAAACATCAATGATGGTTACTCCTGGGTTTCCGCCAGGCAAGACTTTAGACTTCTCTGAAAGTTAAACGTATGGAAACTGTCCATTCCTTGGGCACTGGTTTCTGCCCTTGCTCTGCTTTAGACTTCTCTGAAAGTTAAACGTATGGAAACGCCAGTAGTTTGGATCGCTATGGCAGTAGTTACCAGTACTACTTTAGACTTCTCTGAAAGTTAAACGTATGGAAACTACGGTATTTTCTAGCATCTGTTTAGATACTGTAAAGTTCTTTAGACTTCTCTGAAAGTTAAACGTATGGAAACCAACCTTTATCGCTGGTCCAGGCGGAAGGTGGAGAATCTTTAGACTTCTCTGAAAGTTAAACGTATGGAAACCGGACTATAGTTAGCCGATGCCATCTCCACAGGAGAGAAAACTTTAGACTTCTCTGAAAGTTAAACGTATGGAAACCTATTTATTTCGTAAATTTTAGCGGGGCAGACCCCGCTCTTTAGACTTCTCTGAAAGTTAAACGTATGGAAACCATGGGCTATAATTAGCCTTAGCCCATACGGTTACTTTAGACTTCTCTGAAAGTTAAACGTATGGAAACTAAAAGCATCTTTCGCAGAGAGATAACTATTGTAGCTTCCCACTTTAGACTTCTCTGAAAGTTAAACGTATGGAAACGGGTCATTTCCAAGCGATGCGACGATGATGTCATCCTTTAGACTTCTCTGAAAGTTAAACGTATGGAAACGATCAATGTTGTTAAAACAAAGTTCCGCAAGTTGGCTATCAGTCTTTAGACTTCTCTGAAAGTTAAACGTATGGAAACCTCGTAAACTTTTGCGGGGCATGACCCACTTCCCCGCATCTTTAGACTTCTCTGAAAGTTAAACATATGGAACCCCCACCAACCTCCCACTCAAAGGAGGAGGCCTAATTTTAAGACTTATTTGAAAGTTCAACCTATAGAGCAAATAACTTGAAAAAATACCCTCAACTTTTGGGTTATTTTGTTAGAATTAAATTCAGTTTCTTTCCATACGTTAGACTTGCTTAGAAGTCAAAGCGTTGCTGTTCTCAAATGGGTTTTAAACCACTCGATATTCAGCTTTGGGAACGAGCTTTTGCAAAATGCGCTGATGATTAACCGCATCATTTTGTGAACGAAAACGACCCACAACCAAACACTGATTATTAGTAACAGATTCTCGTTCTGAGGCGTTTGGCGATCGCACCAAACACCAGGGATGCAATCTTTCAAAAGCTGTCATTGCTCGTTCTCCTTACGCTTTGACCCCACGATAAGCCGAAGAATTTGCACAAAACAGGGCAGGCAACCCTTGACAAAATCAATTATTTGTGCAGCTCAACTGTTCTTTGAATTCAACAGGCAGATCGTCCCATCGTTCCCAGAGCAAATCCATCAGCGCCAAATGTCGAAGATCGGTTTGAGTCGGGCGGCGGTAACGTTTACCCCGTGCAAACCATCGCTTGACGGTTGAAATAGAGCGATCGCAAATTTCGGCAATTTGTTCGTAAGTCACATTCCACTTGGCATAGAAAGCTTGTGGAGATAGACCCAACTCGCAATGGCTATAACCCGAAAGCAAAGCAAGTTCACGCTCAGTTAGAAGCTTAGGTTTATTCATTCTGGCAAATCTCCAAGTCGCTTTCCCATCCGGTATCCACGCTGCACCATCGCGCCGAAGGACAATTAGGATCGAGTAAAATCACATAACACCACGACCATTGCATTCGTTCAGGAATGTAGCCATAAAAACGACCAATAACAATCCCGAAATCCGGTGGAATCAGATTATCCAAAGGAAACCAGCGCACCATTACTCCAAAGGAAAAAGTTGGAGGTTCGGCATCCAGAAAGAACGAAACAGAATCAGGAGATAACGGCAGTGTTAAGTTAACAGAAAGTACCTTTTCCACCACATCCGCTTTGTTTCTGCGTAAAGCATGACAGTAAGGCAATAACCAATCAGAAGAAAGCAAATTCGTTAAATGTTTAACTAACAAAGCGGTTAAAATTTTCAGGTCATCTGAGTCACATTCTCCTTGAGTAAGTTCAGCAAGTTTCTGGGTGAGTTCAAGAACATTAAAATCCTTGAGAGCTTTTAAATAGCCGGGGGGTTCTGAACGAAGGTAGTTCATAGGAAAACGCCAAGTGTTAAGGGGCATAAAGCTGAGATTTGTCTCAAAGCCCAAAAGAACGCTTTTCAGGGCGATACACACAGCACTTTTTTCCTTCTCTTTAGTGAGAATCTAACCCAATCACTTCAATGGATCGCAAAGCTGTATAATCCCAATAAAATCGCAGAGCCATTGATGCCGAAGAACTCCAAATCACCTTTCCATTTTGGTAATAACGATGAGTGCGAAGACTGGGGTATTTAGCACCAAAATTCTGAAGTAAATCAAAAGCTTTGCTGTATCGCTGCTGACTTTTTAAAGGTAGGGCTTTGAGTTGTTTGTAAGCCTTATAATTGAGAGTCAGAGAGTAAGTAACTAGCAATTAATTCAGAAGTTGCTTACTGTTATTTCTTTCTTTCTGGAACTAGGATTAAACAATTATAGCCGCATCATCAACGGCAAACTTAGGTTGAATACCCAGAATAATCACCTGAGTCCTACACTTTGCCGAAAGTGGATAAAACCGCAATTGATCGCAGTCAGAGTTGATGAGTTTTTTTAACCGTTGCTCCAACTTTTTGAATTGTGGAGGGGTAAGAACAGCCTCAAAAACTGATTTTTGAACCCTGATGCCATAAGCCTCCAATAGAGCCGAGACTTTAGTCCGTCGGCGATCCTCAACGATGTCGTAACAAATGAGGTAAAAAGTCACGATTTTAACAAGAAAGGACGGTATTCAAGGGTTTCGGTAATGGCGCGAACATATTCCTCAACTTGCCACGCCAAAGCACTCCGCAAACTCACTTGACCTGCATAAGCATGAAAAATCTGGGTTGCCATCAGAGATTCCCAGTTTTGAATAAAGGTGGCACGATAGGACTGACTCAACCCTCCGCGATCGCTAAACTTGGGCGCTTTTTTAAAAACCCACGCTTCGACAACCGGGCGAAACGGTTCCATCAAGTCACAGGGTAAAGGCAAATGGTTCTGACAGTGAAGGTGCAGTGTTCCAACTTCCGCACAACAGCCCGACGATCGCAGTAAAACATACAGTTCACCGGACAGCAAAGCATAAGCCAGTTCTAAAGTTGGCTCGAAATCTTTGACAGAAACCAGAACAGAGCGAAGGGCTTTTTGATAACGCTGGAACACTTTAACTTGCCAGGTTTGTAAGGCAAGCCAACTATTCAAACCGGGCAGAACCTCAAGTTGCTGTTCGAGACATCCTCCAATGCCAGAGTATCCTAAGCTTTGTAGAACTTTAGTCGCGTTGTACCACCGTCCCGGTAAAAGTGAATGAATGAAAGCGATGCGGAAGTTGCGATCGCTATTGCGCTCCTGTTGTAGGACTGTATAGAAGGGTGTTTCCTGGGGGGTAATTTGAGCGGTGATATGACCGTTATCGCCGATAAAACTGAGCCGGATGCGGTAACGATAGATCGCCGCGATCGCACTCCGCCCCAGCGTACAGCCTTCAAAAGCGATGATCTGTTGGGTGGTGTCGATGGAGTGGCGAGATTGAATCCGATCATTGTAAACGATCGCAAAGTCTCGCAGATCCGCTTCCAAATAGGATTGCGGTTCGGTGAGGTAAATCGCAGTCATGTTGGCTTTCTCCGAAGTTCCATGACTGTATTGAACCGAAACTGATTTTGCGCTCGAATCTGAGATCCAACAAAAATTGGGGAGATTTTTTGGCGTTGGGATAGCAGTTCAGATAGAAGTTGTAAAAAAATAACTCAAGTGCGAACACAAAAATCCGTTTGATTAACTGGATACTGTCGTTGTTCAACTCAAAGAATGTGGTTTTTTTCGATGCTCAACTCCCAATGGAAGATGCTTTGTTGGCGGCATGTTATCAAGTCCGCACTCGCAGCAAAACAGCCGGGATTGATGGCATCTCTGTCGAATTATTTGCTCATTTTCTAGACGAATAACTCAAACGACTCGCCCACCAGCTTCAGCAAGATATCTATCATCCTTTACCCGCTTTGGGGTTTTATCGAGTTAAAAAAAGTGGTGGTCATCGGCTTATTGGGATTCCAACTGTGCGCGATCGCATTGTCCAACGCTTGCTGTTGCGATCGCTTTATCCGATCTTAGAAGAAACGTTTCAAGACTGCTCTTTTGCTTATCGTCCAGGAGTCGGAGTGAAACACGCGATCGAACGGGTTGCCGAGGTGTATTCCTCCCAAACATGGACAATCAAAGCAGATATCTCGCAGTTTTTTGATAGCCTTTGTCGAACATTGCTGCTGTCTCAGTTGGAGGAACTGTCAGTCGATCAAACGGTGGTGCGTTATATCAAAGGGCAGTTAGAGGCGGGTATTGTTGTCGGGGGAATGCCTATCCTGTCGGGTCGTGGGGTTTTACAAGGTGGCATTTTGTCGGGTGCTTTGGCGAATTTGTATTTGAGTGAATTTGACCGACGCTGTTTGGATGCAGGAGCCTACCTGACCCGTTATGGAGATGATTTTGTCATTGTAGCGAGAAGCCTATTAGAAGCAACACGCTTTTTGAACTTAATCGAAGATTGGCTATCAGATATTTATCTAACCCTGCAACCGGAGAAAACTCACATTTTTGCCCCAGGTGAGGAGTTTGTCTTTCTTGGTTATGGCTTTCAAGCTGGAGAAATTATTACCCCAGAGTACAAGCAACCCCGACGAAATCACAACAAGAAAGCGGTTTCTGTAGCTTCTCGTCCTCCCTTTGCTTGCTCGATTGTTACCCCAACCCGCAAGTCTTTATCAACTCGAAATTTTCTGGATTCTTGGAGGGAAGGTATGACAACACTTTATGTTACGGATCAGGGTGCTTATGTCAAGGTGAAACATCAGCAATTTCAGGTTTTGCTCGGCAATGATCTGAAAGTGTCTATTCCCGTCAATGTCGTAGACTATATTATCCTCTTTGGCTGTTGTAATTTGTCGCACGGTGCGATTGGTTTGGCTTTGCGTCGTCGCATTCCCATTTTGTTTTTGTCTGATCAAGGTCGTTACTTTGGTCGCCTGCAAACCGATGGGATGACACGGGTAGACTACCTCAGCCGACAAGTCCATTGTGCTGAAGATGAAACCTTTGTGCTGCGTCAGGCTAAAGTGATTGTTGCCGGAAAACTGCACAACTGTCGGATTTTACTGCGTCGTCTCAACCGCGATCGCCAAATTTCTCAAGTGATTGAAGCGATTGAAGAATTGGGAGTCTGGCAAGAAAAAATTGCTGAGGTGGAGTTGCTCGAATCTCTATTGGGTTACGAAGGCTTCGGAACTCGCATCTATTTTCAGGCTTTGCGGGCATTGGTACAACCTCCGTTCACCTTTGAACACCGTACCCGTCGCCCTCCAACTGATCCAGTGAATAGTTTGTTGAGTCTGGGTTATACTCTACTCCATCAAAATATTCACTCGTTAATTCTGGCGGTGGGTTTACATCCCCATTACGGCAATCTTCATGTTCCTCGTAGCAACCATCCGGCGTTGGTGTCGGATTTGATTGAGGAGTTTCGCGCCCCGGTGGTGGATTCTCTCGTTATCTATCTGGTGAATTCGGGAATTTTTACCCCGGAAGATTTTACCCCAAGTGACGAACGGGGTGGGGTTTATATTTATTCCGATGCTCTCAAGAAATATCTGAAGCATTGGCACGATAAGCTTTCTTTGAAAACCACTCATCCCCATACGGGTTACAAGGTTAGTTATTATCGGTGTTTGGAGTTGCAGGTTTGGGAGTATATTTCTTGCCTGATGGGAGAGCGGGAAGTCTATCGGCCCATGCTAACAAAGATGTAAGGTAAATATCATTGTGGGGGTTGAAGAATCGCTGAAACCCTGATGATTTCGTTGACCCACACAAAGCTCAGTCAGAGTAAAGGTTTGAGCCATTTTTTCTGGGGTCTTATTGCAAATATGTCTCAATAATTTGGGTGTTTGCTTGACCCCCACAAATTTGAGTGCTAGAGTACAGTCAGAGCAAGGGTTTCAACTCGGCACTCTTTAAACTTCTTTGAAAGTTAAACGTATGGAAACTGGTATGATTTGCGCTTCTGAACAAGCAGTAATTGTTCAAGCTTTAAACTTCTTTGAAAGTTAAACGTATGGAAACCAACATTACCGCTGGTATTGACAGACGATTGACCAGCCTTTAAACTTCTTTGACAGTTAAACGTATGGAAACGCAGTATTTTTTGGTCGGATCGCCGACCTTTTCTACTTTAAACTTCTTTGAAAGTTAAACGTATGGAAACTCATAAGAACAAGGTTTTTTGTCGGAATCGACAATGGCTTTAAACTTCTTTGAAAGTTAAACGTATGGAAACCAAAGCACGGACTATAATTAGCCGATGCTTGTACATAAGCCTTTAAACTTCTTTGAAAGTTAAACGTATGAAAACGAGTTGACTGAAATCAATGAAAATGATTTATTTTAACTGTAAATCTGAAGCATCAATTTCAAGCCATAGAGTTTTGAGATTGGCATAACGCGATCGCAAAACTTCAATATAACAATCCCAAAGAGACTGCTGACCTGTGCGATCGCAAATGGATTTCAGGTTTTGTAAAAATTCAATCGCTTTTCAATAGGAGCGGCGATTGCGTTGGGCAATATACTTTTCTATTTTTTCTTGATAGTCTCGAAAAATTTCATCAAAATCCTGTTCCTCCAGAGGAGATTGTTTAAGTTTCTCCCGTCGCTCCAATAACTGTTTAATTTTCTGTCTGCCCCAAAGTGATTGGTTCAGCCCTTTCAAGGTTGTTAAAATACTCTCCCACTGTGTCGCTGGGGTGTTTAGTAAGACCGTCTCAACCCCATCAGCATACCCAATTGCACCTATTTCAAGGTCTTTGCAATAAGCTTCCAAAAGAGTCTTAACCCAAAGATTTTGCACCGATTCTGAAATACTTTGATCTGTTAAACACTCTGCCAGTTCAACAACCAATATTGCTGAAAACCGACAGAGTTCACCGTTGTAGTCGAGAGCCTGTCGTTCGGCATCATAGCCCCGTGTTAGTTCTCCGAGAAGGAGTTGATAAAGTAGTCCGGCATTGAAAAGATCGCCCGCTTTGAGAAAAAATTGGGCATTGTTAACAATGGGTTGTAGTGCTTCGAGAATGGCTTGACTCGTTGGTAAGAGGAGAGCAGTAGTAATCAGCGAACGAGGAAGAAAAGAGCCGCCCACAAGAGACAATAATATTGGATCTCGCTCTAGCATGATTTCAATGAGATCGATCAGTTCAGGTTTGCTATAATTGTCGAGTCTTTCTCTCAACGTGGGTAAGACTTGAAAAAGTTTGGAACTGTTCAAGGGCTGCTGTGGCAAGTTGGAGAGCTTCATCGGGTTTGTGGTAACGCCAGACGTTCGCTAAGTTGCCCAGAAGTATCGCACCGCTTTGAGTCAATTTTGCCAAGTCCTGACTATCTTCAAGCATATTTAAAGCTTGACGATAATAGGTGATGGCTTCTTTCCATCGTCCCCGACTTTTCTCTACATTGCCCAAACCTGTTAGTGCCATCCACTCTCCTTGGCGATCGCCGAGTTTTTTAGAGAGTTCCAAGTGTTGCTGATGATAGTGGGTTGCTTTGTCTAACTCTCCTCTGGAATCAGCAATATTTCCCAAGCCATTGTAGCAAACGGTATCGATTGGGAAATCTATTTTGGAGAGTAACGCATTGTAGAGATTTTCTTGTTCGGCATAATAGCCCCATAGTCCCAGTTGATGGTGCAGTTCTTCATCACTTTGAGGCTCTGGAGCTACCATTAAAATTAATACGGCACCTTGCCAGTCTTCAACATCACATAAATGGGTGAATGCTTGTCAATAATGTTGCACTTTTTCAAGGGTAAGAGCATTTTCTGAAGGCTGAATTTCGTGACACAAAAAATACTCTACTGCTGTGTAGACATTTAATTGTTATAGCCGAACTGCGGTGATATCGATAGCAAGGTTTTGCCAAAGCATAGATTTCTATCGGTGAAAATTTTTAAAGTAATCCGGTAAAAAGTCATGTTTTTCAATTTGACCTTTTACCGTGGGAAAACTTAATGATAATTATCTTCCTTTCTCGCCTTTTTATGACTAACAATATAGACTCCCCAGGGCAGACGAACTCCTGTTAGAGTGGTGAACTTGAACTGAGCGTGTTCCGGGTTAGCAATATCCAAATCTGCCCAACTCAAATTTGTATTTTGTAAGTTCGTCTGTGCTAAATTTGTAACACTGAGATTCGCCCAACTCAAATCGGCATCCCTGAGATTAGCATAACTTAAATTCGCCCGTTCTAAATCAGCTTGACTCAAGTTCGCACCCAGCAAATTAGCTTTGTAAAAATTACATCCTAAAGCAGTTGCTCCCTGTAAATCAACCTGATATAACTCGGCACTCGCAAAGTTGGCATTTTCAAGACAGGTTAAACTGAAATTGGCGCAACTCAAGTTAGCATTCGCACAATTCGCTCCCGTCAAATTAGCTTTAAAAAGGTTAACTCCCTCTAAGTTAGCTTTGTAAAGTACAGCAGCAAGTCTATTTCACACAAACTCATCCCCTGCAAGTTAATTTGGGTCAAGTTGGTATAACTGAAATATCGCCGCCCTTCCGCATATTCTGCTTTCAACTTTTGAGTGGAAATGGCTTCACCGTTATTTACGAATTTTGGGGATTGAGTCATGGTTTTATCCTCCTTTTTGAGTCTGTTTAGAATTGATTTTTACTGAAATTGTCTGATTATTTACGAGTCTTTGTGAAAGGGCTTAGGCAGTTGAAACCGAGTTCCCCCGGCGATTTTATGCTGCAAAGCCTGTTGAACAAAGTTCCCTAACAAATCCCCTAAACCTGGTGCATTTTCCAAGTATTTGTGGAGTCTTCGGAGATTTGGGCTGTTGAGATGATGGTCTGGAAATTCCCCAGGGAGTCCTCCGATTTGGACTTGTTGAGCGATGTACTGGCGGATATAATTAAGATCATTTATCCATTTGCGAAGGGTTTCTGCTTGACTATCTTCTGTGCGGCGTATCCATTTCTGCCAAAAGTATGAAGGTTCATAGACATAGTATTGAGTAATATAGATTAGGTATTCTACTCATTGTAGAAATGGCTGAATTTTTCCCGAATTTGCCCTCTTAATTATTGTTGTTTTTCTGGGATTAAACTCTCATAATTCATCGCATCAGTCAACTGATTGATCGTTAAATGAATGATTTGAGCGGATTGGCGAATATCAGCTTGTGCTGCTTTTAAATTCTCGACTAAAACCTCACAGTGTTGGGTCATTAATAACTGTCCATCTTGTGTATTTTCGACCTCGTAGACTTGATTGAGGTATTGAACTAATTCTGGGTAATCAATTCTTCCGGTTTTTTTTATTTCATCTATCCATAAGCTGAGTAGCCGCATTTTATAGGAGGAATTTTGAGGATTTTCTGCCAGAACTGAAACCGAATGTAAGGGGGATACTTTATTGGTGTTGAACTGCGAGGAACCGTTGGAGGAAATGGAGTCTTGTCTGTTCATGGTTAAATCTCCAGCTATTTTTTGAAGTGAGGTGAATTGAGGGACAGAGGTTAGGGAAAAACGCCTTGAATGCCAGGGGTTTAATCGTTGAATTCTGCTTCTGAGTTCATCAGTTCTTGTAGTTCTTGGCGTCTGCTTTCTAGCCAGATGTTTCGTTGCAGTTCAACGGTTTCACTAAAGGATTGGCGAGTATCTTTGCGAAGACTGAGGGCGATAGTCATCCCGCAAGCGGGCCCACTGGTGATGATGGAGACTAACAGGGAGAACAGGTGAAAGCCTAAGCTAGACCAATCTCCCTGAATTAATTTGCTGCGAAAGTTGATAATAGCCAGCCGAGTGGCTTCGATGCCGGAGCGGAGTTCACCGTCGGGGGTAAAATGTTCCTGGTAGACTTGGGGCTTGTGTTGTTGGAGGAATGCCAAGTCGTTCCCCATCTTCACCCGGATAGCGAGGCTTTCTTCCAGTTCCTGTTTGGCGGTTTCATAGTTTTGGTGAGCTTGTTGACCGAGTCGAGAAGCTTTCGGACAGAGGGGTAATTCTTCCAGGGGTACTGTTGCCCAGTTGGTGTTCTGTTGTTCCCAGGTTCCGTACACTTGCACGAATAGGGATTGTCTGCGGGGGTGATATGGATGCAGTCGGTTGAGTTCTTTTTCCCCTTGTTCGCATCGGGTTAAAGCGTCTTTGTATTGAGGGCTGTCTAGTTGTTTGAGGCTTTCTACCTGGTTGATTCTTTCTGCTAATAATTCTTGGGCTTTGAGTTGACTTAAACCGGATGGGTTGAGTAAGAGTTCGGTTCCCGCTGCGGCGATTAGTGATAGAATTGTATTAATGGATATCATGCCTGCGATCGCCCAATTTGACCAAGAACGACCATAGGGTTTTCGAGCAGAAACGGCGGTAGCTGCACCGTTCGTGTATTTGAGAAGCAAACCATTGACCAGTAGCGTGACCGGAACTCCTAGAACACTTAAGTCTCTGAAAGCATAGTACAGCAGTGGAAAGCTAGTTGCCGCATTAATCACACTGCTAAGGGTCACTAAACAAGCCGTGCGTTCGCTATCTTTTTCTAAGTTATTGGAGACAATAGCCCGACCCCGAAAGTCTTTGGGGTTAGCAATGACTAATCCCTGGAGTTGCTTAATCAGGTTTCGGAGTTTTTTAGGCTTCTTCTGGCTTGGGCTAGGGTTTTTCGCTTTCTCTACTAACTCAGCATACTTGCCGCTTTCCTGAATGTACAGGATCAAGTCTTCTACTGTTGGTTTTTTTGGGGCTGGAAGTCTGCCGATTGGCTTTCGGAAGGTCAGAATTGCGGTAGTTCATTGGTTTTTCCTGTTGGCTTTTGCAGCCCTGGGCTGACTTCGGTTTGAACTAAAGTCCGGGCTAAAAAGAAAGTGCCAAAACTTACAGGTTTAACCAGTTATTGGGTTGTCCTTATGAACTTATCTTCACTTTAACACAATTTGGGGCTTTGTCAACAGGTCTATTCTATTAATAGGGGTCGAGATAGACCTCACGGTCTACCCCTCCCATTCAGCAGCAGAACC
>NZ_JARPLC010000081.1:7043-24013 GCF_032350395.1 Limnospira sp. PMC 289.06 | reverse complement strand
CGTGGGGTGAGGGCGGGTTTATTTATATTCTCCTGGGGAATTTATGATTGACTGAGGAACCCGCCCCTACGAAATTATCCATTAATTTACTGGTGGGGTGAGGGCGGGTTTATTTATATTCTCCTGGGGAATTTATGATTGACTGAGGAACCCGCCCCTACGAAATTATCCATTATTCATTACTCATTGATAGTACATCAACAGTAAAACCAGAAGTTTTTAACTGTTGTACGATCGCCTCTTGGTTTTCTACCCAGAATTGTGACCCAAAGCGCACCAGTCGTTTAGGCGAAACTTGACCATCAACAACGGCTTGAATAGGAACCCTTCTTAACTCCTGATTACCTCGATATTCTTCTAAAATTACTTTCAGGGTTTGTAACCTTTCTAATTGGCAAATTTCTTCAGGAGTTAAATAGAGTTGAATAATCGAATCAGCCGCCAAATTAGGTGTAATTTCCGAGGGGGAACTTGGCTGATTATTCGGTTTAACTAACTCATCAGCAGACTTGATAGCCTCCACAATAATTTGAGTCTGATCATCCCGTTTTTCCACCTTACCCTCAATCACAACAACCGCATTTTCTTTTAACTCCTGTTGTACCGCCTCATAACTACTAGGAAACACCACAGCATCAATTTGTCCCGTCAAATCTTCTAGTAATAGAAACGCCATGCGATCGCCTTTTTTAGTCAAATGGGGCTTAATATTAATTAAAGTCGCCGCCACCTTAACAGCAGCTTTTGACTTTTGTTCTGACAGTTTATCCACAGTCACATTATCTGGCAGTACCCCTGAGTCTAACAAAGACTTGAGAGGGTGATCCGAAACATAAAACCCTAGTAATTCCTTCTCAAATTGCAACTTATCTTTAGGCGCATAATCATCACTTTTAGGAAAAGTAGGTTCCCCAGAAGGTGAATTACTCTCAGTATTTGCATAATTGACCAAATCAAACAAATTCGTTTGACCAATTTCCCGATTTTTCGCCCTATCTTGCGCCCAAGGAATAACTATATTCAAATATTCAATTGATTGCTTGCGGTTAGCATGGAGACTATCAAAAGCACCCGATTTAATTAAAGATTCCAAAGCGCGACTATTAACCATTTGTAAATTAATGCGATCGCACAAATCCGCCAAACTCCGAAAAGGTCCCCCTTCCTCTCGTACAGATAGCAAATGTTCAATCGCACCATCTCCCACATTTTTAATCGCCGACAACCCAAACACAATCCGATTTTCTATAGGCGTAAAATCCACATTAGAGCGATTAATATCAGGGGGAACAACATCGATACCCAAATGCTTACAGGACTCAATATAAGCCTTAACCTTGTCAGTATTGCCACTATTCTCCGTCAGCAAAGCCGCCATATACTCTGTCGGATAATTAGCCTTTAAGTAAGCCGTCTGATAAGTAATGTAACCGTAGGCTGTAGAATGGGATTTATTAAAACAATATTCCGCGAACTTAACCATTTGGTCAAACAAATGTTCTGCGATATTTTGAGGGACCCCATTGCGCGTCGCACCATCAATAAAAGTTTCCCGATGCTTCTGCATTTCCGATGCTTTCTTTTTCCCCATAGCACGTCGCAGCAAGTCCGCCTGACCCAAAGAATACCCCGCCAAATCTTGAGCCATTTTCATAATTTGTTCTTGATAGACCAAAATTCCATAGGTCTCATTCAAAATAGGTTCCAAAAGTTTATGCTCATAGCGAATTGGCTCTCGTTTATGCTTACGATTAATAAACTGAGGAATTAAACCAGCGTCTAAAGGTCCCGGTCGATACAATGCCAAAATAGAAGAAATATCCTCAATACTGGAAGGCTTTAAGTCCTTCACAATCTGACGCATTCCCGAAGATTCTAGTTGAAATAAACCTTCCAAATCTCCTCGTTCCAAAATCTTATAGGTTTTCGCCACATCCTCCGGCATTTTTTTCACCGAACCTTTAGCCAGAATATCCATGGCTTTACGTTCCTCAGCGGCTAAATTATAGGGATCAATATCTAGGTGATGATTTTGGGAAATATAGTTTAAAGTTCTTTGAATAATCGTCAAATTTTTTAAGCCCAAAAAGTCCATTTTTAACAGACCCAAGGATTCTATATCTTCCATAAAATATTGAGTAATGACCGACCCATCATTATTCCTTTGAAGAGGGACAATTTCATCTAAAGGCTGTTTAGAAATCACCACACCCGCTGCGTGAACTCCAAAGGTTTTGTTAGTTCCCTCAATACGAATTGCCATGTCAACCCACTGACGCACAGCAATAGTTCCCACTTCCTCACCCGCATCATTTTTAATGGGTACAAAGTCATTATCGTATGCTTGTTTAAATTCCGGGGATGGACTCTGATCAGAAATCATCACCTTTAATTTAGTCGGTTTACCACGAGATACCGGAATCATTTTTGCCATTTGATCAGATTTGCTATAGGGTATTCCTAACACCCTAGCCACGTCCTTTAGCACCGCCTTAGAAGTCATCCGGTTAAAGGTGATAATTTGAGCAACTTTCTCTTCCCCATATTTGGAGGTAACATATTTAATCATTTCATCACGGCGGTCTATGCAGAAATCTGTATCAATATCCGGCATAGATTTTCGTTCTGGGTTCAGGAAACGCTCAAATAGTAACCCGTGATGAACCGGATCAATATTCGTAATTTGTAGGGCGTAGGCGACCAAAGAACCCGCCGCCGAACCCCTCCCAGGACCTACGGGAATATGATTATCTCTGGCGTGTTTTATGTAATCCCAAACTACTAAAAAATAGGTAGCAAAACCCATTTTTTGCATCATTTTTAATTCATATTCTAGCCGTTCTCGATAGACGGGCTTAATTTCCGATCGCCCTTGAGCATTTAATCGTTTTTTCAAGCCTTCCCAGGCGATTTCTTCTAAATAAGTATCAGCCGTATGATTCGGAGGTATCGGATAATCAGGAATACGAGGTTCCCCTAAAATTCCCGTATAGGGTTCCACTTTTTCCGCCACTTCTAAGGTATTAGCGATCGCCTCTTTAATCACCTCATCCGGGAGATGATCTCGAAACAGTTGCATCATCTCTTCAGCGGATTTTAGGTACTCCGTCCCACTATAACGTAATCGGTTATCCTCAGTAATTAACTTTTGTGTATTAATACATAATAAAGCATCATGTGCTTCCACATCATTACAGGAAATAAAGTGTGAATCATTAGTCGCCACAATTTTGACTTCAAATTCCCTCGCCAGTTGCACCAAAGCCACATTAACAATGCGGTCTTCTGGGGAACCATGATCTTGAATTTCTAAATAGTAATCATCCCCAAAAACCCTTTTATACCATTCCACAGTTTGGCGTGCTATATCCATGCGCCTCTGAAGAATAGCTTGGGGAACCTCACCCCCCAAACAAGCACTGGTAACAATTAAGCCTTCGTGATACTCTTCTAATAGTTCCTTATTAATACAAGGACGAGCAAAAATCCCCTTTCCTTGAAAACCTTTTAAGTGAGAAATAGTAGTTAATTTAACCAGGTTTTTATAGCCTTGGGTATTTTTAGCCAAGACCACTTGATGATATTTTTTAATTCCTCGCTGTTGAACCGTGACATCAGCATTGAGGATATACATTTCATTGCCAATAATAGGCTTAATACCCTTACTGCGGCAGATTTTAATAAGTTCGATCGCCCCATACATCACCCCATGATCCGTCAGAGCGATCGCTGGCATTCCTAATTCCACAGCGCGACTGACCAACTGTGGGAGTTGAGAAGCGCCATCAAGGAGACTGTAGTCACTGTGGATATGCAGTCCGACAAAAGACATAATTAAACTTCTCCAACCATTAATTTGCGATGTACAATCCAAGCCAAAACGTTAAGATAGTGGCGGAATTAATAAAGGTTCTAATTTCCCTTCACTGTCTAACTGATAGAGGTCATCACAGCCGCCGATATGCTGATTATTGATAAAAATTTGGGGAACCGTGCGCCGACCGTTAGCCCGTTGTGCCATAGCTTCTCTAGCATTGTTATCCCCATCTATTTGATAATCAATATAGTCAACCCCTTTCCACCACAGCAGCAGTTTAGCGCGGATACAGTAAGGACAGGTTTGCCAACTGTACACCTCAACCTGAGCCTTAAATTTTTCGGGATTTCTGCCGAGAATATTATTCAGCAAATCTAGCATTTTATTAACTCCTATATTTACCCAAAAACTAGATTAATTATAATTAATATAGTTCATATTTTTAACTTCTGCACGCAGTCGAGACATCAATTTTTGCTCCTTATATATTGATGTATAATAGTGGAGCATAAAAACTATATTTATACCAAAAAATAAAGAAGTTAAAATTGTTCTAATAGCCGCCGCCAAACTCAACTCAGAAACCACCGTAAATAGAGCAAATACAATAGAACAGAGACCAAAACCAGCAGCAAATGCACTGATGGTTAACAATCGAACTTTGAGCATCATAAGTTCAAAGAATGAGAAGTTAATTTATGCTTACCAATGGTCACAACCCCAAACAACATAAGTAGGTGCTGGATTCGGATTCACAGAGATTATTGCTGATTTAGTCCCCAAAGTCAAAGAATTTAGCGGCACTGAGATCTAGGGAAGATTTAGGGAGCAGGGAACAGCTAAAAGCAGGGGGCTACACCCCACGCCCTAAAAAACCCTACACCCTATTACTTCCCGGTTTCCTTTCCCAAAGTTGAAGTTTCCGAGACAGCAACTTATTTGTTAAGTTCTCTACGCAACTCTTCAAGTTCGCTGTCAATCTCGGAATTATAAGCCGAACTATCACTAGGCGCAGAAGGTGACAATTGAGGCTGGTTAGCAGGAGCCCCAGCCAGTTGAGCCTTCATAGCCGCCAACTCATCATCAACATCACTTCCCGCTTCCAGAGCGCGGAATTCTTCTTCCAAACCACCACCAGTCAACTCAGCCGCAGCAGTAGACCTGGCTTCCATTTGCAGAACTTTTTCCTCCATGCGTTCAAAAGCCGAGGTAGCACTACTGGTATTAAGACCACCAAGAACATTATTGAGTTGTTCATTAGCCTTAGCCGCCTGAGCTCTAGCCTTGAGCATATTTTTCTTAGTCTTGGCTTCGGAAATTTTACTTTCTAAGCTAACCAAGTTCCGCTTGAGAGTGTCTACTTGTTCAGTTTGCTGCTTGAGACTCATTTCCAGGGTATTAGCGGTTTCGATGTAGCCCTTTTTGCGCTGAAGAGCCTCCCGCGCTAGGTTTTCATCACCCTTTTGTAAAGCTAGTTGTGCGCGAGACTGCCACTGGTTAGCTTGGGACTGGGCTTGATTATACTGCTGTTGGGAACGTTTTTGCTGGGCGATGGTCTGAGCGACGGCTTGGCGCAACTGGATCAGATCCTCTTGCATTTCAATAATAGCTTGTTCAAGGATCTTTTCGGGGTCTTCTGCCTTATTCACCAAGTCGTTCAAGTTGGCCCTTACCACTCGGCCGATACGGTCAAATAATCCCATGACGCTGTTTTTCCTTAAATGGTGTATAATTGACTGAGGATGATCAGTCTAGTTAAAGTCAGCTAGTTTGAGGGTATAGGCTCGAACCTTCCCTCACTAGAACCGATAGCTATAGTTTAACTTGTTAATCGAGACTGTTTTAGGATCGCTGTTCGATCAAATCAAATAAACCCTCATCGAGATCGTAACCTAACATTTGAGCCATAGATTGAAGCCGAGAGCGACTTGGTAATCCCATATCCTGGAGCCAACGGGTGATCACAAAAATTTTCTGCATCAGGAAAATCTCCAGAGCCTCTGGGTTGTATTGTATGCCTTCCGAGGCGTGAAACTGATGGGGAACTAGCATAGCCACATAACGAGGCAACTCTCCAGATCGCCAGTCTAAAACATAGGGTAGCCAGGGATATTGGCTATCAACACAAATAAACCACAGTCGAACTTCTGGAACCTCAGACAACTCGCGGGGATCTTGGTCATCTAGGGGATAGTCAATCTCAAAGCTGATTTCTGGTTCCGCTATCATGGGTTTTGATTCCTGAATCAGTTGCTTAACAACGTTGTCAACAGGTGAGAGATCCAGATGATTGATGCAGTGGGAGTCTAATGTGATTCTTATGGTCATTAAGTTTAACTTGGGCCGAGCTACAATTAGCGGGTTAGCTTAATTTTATCATTGCTTGACCCGCCCTACTGGGTTTAGATAATATCTTAGGGTTTCGCTGGCGGTGAGGATTGACTTAGTAACAATGATGCTCAAAGGGAATTGATCTGTTAACATCAAATTGCCCTAGAATGGTGTTTTTAAGTGACCTTGGGCAGAACCAGGGGACCACTCAAGGAACTCACCCACCAATCTGGTTAGGCTGAACCTAAAGCACCAAAGGAAGATGAAGTCATGGCAACTCCCCAATTTGAACACTCTAGCCAACCTGCATTAGAAGCAAGTGCATCCAGTGATGTGGTTATCTCTAGTGATGCGGGAATCATTCCAGAAACCAGTCAACCTATAGTTTACCCGAAAAAGCGAGGCAGAAGGCCTGGTGTCCCCAAGGGTTTTTGGGGATGGCAACTGCTGTGGTTAGTGGTCCTATTAGGGTTCGGAACGACGGCAACGGGTGCATTACTATGGCTACTGACTACGCCGCCACCTCCTAATTGTGAAGAAATATCAGCAATTTCGGCAGCAGGCGATCGCCTATATTGTGCAGACAAAAGTACACAATCGGGTAAATTAGAGGATATTCAAGCAGCATTTGCCCTAGTTAACGGTTGGCCAGAAGACCACCCCCTGCAAAACCAGGGAAGACAGATGATGCGAGAATGGTCTCAGAGGCTGATATTCTTCGCTAATCAAAGACTAGAAGCGGGAGACTTGCAGGGAGCCTTAGATTTGGTGGCTGTGGTTCCGATTGATAGCCCCGCCTATGAGGAAGTACAGCGAGCGATGGCAGCTTGGCAGAATCATTGGGATGAGGGCTTAAATTTAGCCCGACAAGCGGAAAATGCGATGAAATCCCAGGACTGGAATCAGGCTTTCCGCTATATTCAAGCTGTGGGTAAGCTCAATAATGTACACTGGAACACGAAGCGCTTTAATGAACTACTCGATCGCCTCAGCTTAGAAAGGCAAGGGGAACAGCGCCTGAAAGAAGCTGCTAATATTGCCAAGCGATCGACTCCTGAGAGTTTAGTGGAAGCTATAGCACTGGCTAACAAAGTGGATGAGCAACTGTTTATAGTCTCCTTAGCCAAAAAAGAAATTACCTCCTGGAGTCAGGAACTCATAAAGTTGTCAGTATCGGCTACTGAGAAACAAAATTTTGCTCAGGGCATTAAAATCGCTCAAATGGTTCCGTCATATTCTCCGGTCTACAGGGAAGCCCAGGATGTGATTCTACTAACTGAGCTGCAACAGGTGATTTCTAACCAATCCCTAGGACAACCTCTGCTACAAATCGCCACGTTAGTTGAGGGTCAAGCCGCCCTAGAAAGAATACCAAGCGATCGCCCTCTGTATCAAGAAACTAAAGCCATGCTCGATGATACATCGGGCAAAATTCAGGATTTAGTAGGGATACAATTAGCCAGCACCATAGCTAAAGTCAACCATCCCTGGGCTTTACAATTGGCTATAGATCAAGCCCAGATGATTGCCCCAGAACGTCCCCGTCGCATTCAGGCTCAAACCTTAGTAGCACATTGGCGCAATGAGGTACAACGGATACAAGATAGACCCTATATCCTCATAGCTAGAGAAAATGCCAAAACCGAAACCCTTGATGGTTTTAGGACAGCGGTAGCCTATGCTGAAAATGTGGCACTGGGGCGACCCTTACGCATTGAAGCCCAAACCCTAATTGCTGAGTGGACAAAACGGATTCAGATTATTGAAGATCAACCCATTTTTAGTGAAGCATTAGCCCTAGCTCAAGATAATAAATTGAGTGAGGCGGTGAAAAAGGCTTCAGAAATTGGCCGAGGTCGCGCGTTATATAACGACGCTCAGGATAAAATTGCGGGATGGGTGACAACCATCCAAACAGCCGAAGATCAGCCAATTTTGGATAGCGCCTACTCATTAGCAAGTCGGGGTAGTCTGACAGCAGCTATTAACGAAGCCTCTAAGATTGGTTCGGGTCGGGCTTTATATGCTGAGGCTCGAAATGCGATCGCCCGATGGTCAGCAGAACGCAACGCTATTTGGGCAAGTCAGCGAGCAGCAGAGGAATCTTACCGCGCTCCGGCTCGTGAATCTTACAATAACTGGAGTTCAAACGAGCCAAGTTACTCTGATAACTGGAGTTCAAACGAGCCAAGTTACTCTGATAACTGGAGTTCAAACGAGCCAAGTTATTCTGATAGTTGGGGTTCTCAGTCGTCAGGTTATTCTGATTATGTAGCACCAGCGCGCGCCTATGAGCCAGCACCAGCGCGCGCCTATGAGCCAGCACCAGCACCAGCGCCCGCCTATGAACCAGCGCCAGCGCCTGCCTATGAGCCAGCTTTACCTGCTAGTTCTGGAGATTACAGCGCTCCCGATTCTAATTTTTTCTTGGAGTAACACCAACTACTTTCTGAGAAGGTTTCCCAGGTTATTTGGGCCTGTAGTTTGAGGCTCAAAAAATGGTTCATTTTCTGGTTTTGCTTGGGTACTGATGCCATCAGGTCAGGTAGAAGTCCCTGAGAAAAACCACAAAAATACTTTGATTATTTTGCTCGGATTTGATATGAGCCAATCGATTATTCAACTGCTGCTGATTGATGATGATCCTATATTTAGAATGGGAGTCAAATCAATTTGTGAGCCATTTTCTGACCTGGAAGTTATTGCAGAAGCCGTCACCCTAAGAGAGGCTTTAGCAGTGCTAGATAATTGGGTAAAGCCACCAGTCGCGCCGACTTCGGGAGTGATTCGGGAGACTGTGAAAGTAGCGATTTTGGAGTTGAGGATTAAAGATTTAAGTCCCCATCAAAATCAGGGGATGTTGAATCAGCAACGGTCAGCGATCGCATTTTGTCAGCAAATCCAAGCCTCTTATCAAAATATCCCCCTGTTGCTATTTACCTCGGAGTCAGATCCTAACTTACTAATCTCTCTGCGGGATTTAGGAGTGCCGGGTTATTGTCCCAAAGGAGTGGGATTAGAAGAACTTTTGATCGCCCTTCGACAAGTAGCAGCAGGAGAACGCTATTGGGTCAGTCCCATTTCTGGGGCGGCGCTATCTTCCCAGGGAAACCCACAGCGCGCCCTTACCAGTTGGCAAAGATTTCGCTATGGTTTAGTTAAACCGGGGCTAAAATCCATTGAACAAGCCCTACAAGAATTAACCAAAGAACTCCAGGATAGTGAATCTATACCTAGGGGTGATAAGGTTATGATGCTCAACTTACTGATTACTAGGGGTCGCTATCGGGAGTTACGCGCCGCCAGGTGGCTGGTGAGTCAGTTAATGCCACCATTACCACCCCCAGTTAATAATCCTCCCTCATCGCCACCCCCTCCTAATCAACCATCATCCCCAGGAATTAACCAACCCCCCAAGTCTGGTCAATTAGCTACCACAAACGATTCTAGTTTAGTATTAGCTACTGAGACTTCTACGGTGGATGTGCAGTCGCTATTATTTGATGTGACTGTGGCTAAACTGCAATCAGGTTTGGTTAATTATACTGGCATCCCTTTAGAAATAGATATCCTTAAACTGACAAAAAAACAAGAGCTGATTTATACAATCTTGCGGAAATGTGAGGATTTAATCAGTGAATTACGGCTATCGGAGATACAGCCAGAACAGCTAGATGGTAAAACTGAGAGCCTGATTAGAGATTTGTGGACTGAAGCGATCGCCGATTTTTTGGGGAAGTATTATTCCCTCAAGGTCAGAGATGCCCAAGTGGAAGTAGTGCCAGTATTGTTGAGGGATGCTCCCACAGTGGAAAAGGAAATTCTTAATCATATTCCCATGATTAGGGATTTACTGGCTCATTTGTTATTAGGAGAATCCCTAACCATTGATAATCAAGTTTATGCCCTAGGTAGTTGGGAAGCTACACGACGGGCGGAAGCCTTGTTGCAACATTGGGTGATTCAAGTGGCTAATGGGGTAATGCAGCCATTACTCAATCATTTTGCAGATCTTGAGGAAGTTAAACAAACATTCTATGATCGGCGGCTGCTGTCAACTAGGGAAATTGAAAAATTTAGGAATAACTTATCCTGGCGATATCGCTTGAGTCGCTATATGAGTGAACCCCAGGCGATTTTTGAAAGTAGCTACACATTATTTATTTTAGGCGATCGCGGGATTCAAAAGCTGACCATCTATGCCTCCCGTCGCCAAGAATTAGAACAACTTTCCGGCATTCAGTTAGCCGTGACATTGGTCTTGGAAGGTCGCGATGCGATCGCCCCTAGGGTGAGAACAGCTATATCCTTTATTGGTAGCACAGCAGTTTATTTATTAACTCAGGTACTAGGTCGCGGTATAGGCTTGATTGGCCGCGGTATTATTCAAGGTATTGGTTCTTCCATTCAAGATAGTCAGTTTAGGAAAAAATAGTCCTCATAGTCCCGGATTCTTTGGTAGAATAGGTCTAAGGCGGTATTTCTTTCCGCGCTTTAACCCGTGTGGGTATTATTCAAGGGTTCGACCTACAGAATTTTGAGATGACACAACTGCCAACTACCCTATCTGAAGCGATCGAACAAGCCAAACAAGCAGCAACTGCTGCTCTCGAAGATGGCTACAAATTGATTCAAGTTGAACTGGTATTCCCAGAAATTGAACTTCAAGCTCAGTCGATCGCCTCCCAGTTTATCCCCGCCCTCGAAAAACCCGACACCCTGCTTAAAGTCTTTTTTCCTGATGCAGGGTCGGCAGCTTTGGCACGTCGAGATTGGGGAGAAACTCCTTTCCGAGTCACCGATATAGGAACCAGTCGTTCCCCCGTAGAAACTCGCCTACAACCCGATGATGGGCAGTTTTTGGTGGTGTCTCCATCTCCTGTAGAAGTTAACCAAGTGGAAAATCTGCATAAATTGGCAGGCGATCGCTCAGTGGTTCTTCTTAATCCCCGTTTAGAAGATGTTGCTATCATAGGCATAGGATACGCGGCTCGCCAACTGCGCGAACGCTTCCTAAATACCATTGAGTCTTGCTACTATCTCAAGCCTCTCGATGGTGCGGCTTTGTTTCGCTGCTATCCAGGGACTTGGGAGGTTTGGCTGGAAATTGACGGGGAATACCAAAAAATTACTGAACAATCCACTAAACCTGTGGGTGATCAGCTAGAACAAATCTTGGCTCGTGCCACCCAGGGTGATGACCCGTCATCTGTTACACCCAACCTACCACCTGCTAAGAAAAAAGGTTTTCTGTCCGAACTGCAAAGTTTTATCAATGCTTTGAGTCGATAAGCCACCTTTCACTCAGGGCAATTCATTGAGACATAAAGAAAAATGTCTAAGCGGCGCATTGTTATTGGTGATATACACGGCCACTATAAAGGCATGATGGCCCTTCTTGACAAGGTGGCTCCCAATAGTGATGATGAGGTCTACTTTCTTGGAGATCTCATTGATCGCGGCCCGAAAAGCGCTCAGGTGGTTGAATTTGTCAAAAATAGCCCCTATAAGTGCTTAATGGGCAACCATGAACAACTCATGTTGGAAGCCCTCCCGGAAGTAGGCAGAAATCAACAGGCTTGGCAGGCTTGGCTTTATAGTGGTGGCCAAACTACCGTCGCCTCTTATCAAGAGGCAGAAATTATCCCTCGCGACCATCTGCACTGGATGCGATCGCTACCCCTATTTCTCGACCTCGGAGATACTTGGCTGGTTCATGCCGGAGTTAACCCCAGGCGACCAATTGAACAGCAAACTGCTTCTGATTTTTGCTGGATTCGTAAAGAGTTCCATTCTATCCCAAAACCCTATTTTGACAAAAAACAGATTATTATCGGTCACACGATCACTTTTACTTTTGATGGGGTAGAACCAGGAAATCTTGTCCAAGGACAAGGTTGGTTGGGTATAGATACAGGGGTTTATCATGCTAAGAGTGGGTGGCTAACAGCCCTGGAACTTGATACTAATACCGTGTATCAGGTTAATGCACTCCATTATAAGTTTCGTGTCTTACCCCTAGAAGAAATTGTCACTACCCTCAAACGACCCTCTATTTTTGATAAGTTGCGTTATGTAAGGCCTCAAGCACATTAATTTACTCCCCTCCCTTATTAAGGGCGGCGGTTGTGACTTTTGTTAACCAAGTCTCGATTCCCCGTTTCGTGGGTTTTCCTGATTCGGTAAATGCCCAAATATCCCGCTTATGTTGGGGACCATAACTAATATGAATCGGGCGATCGCATCCATAAAAATATAAAGAGTCGAAAGGTAGATGGTGATCTATAATCCAATCAACCAGTTGGTTACTTTCGAGATTTCTGATCATAAAATCACAGGAAGCCCCTAATCGAGAACAGTAATATTTGCCTTTCTGATTAAGTTCATGGGCTAGGTGTTGGTCTAGGTTAGGGGCAACCCTACCGTTTTTGATTCCGCTGATCGGGTCTTTTTTGTCTAGGTATCTTTTCAAATCCCTAGAACAAAATCCATAGGTTAACTCAAAGCGATCGCGCCCAAATTCATCAATAATGGGGTCGATAATTGCTTTATTTAAGTCCTTCATCGCCTCGATACTTTCTGGCTGTTGTGGGTAAGGATTAATGCGATCGCTATATTTAGCATAGGTTTTCGTACAAGTACAAAACTCTTCTAAAAACAGATATTTCCCCAGTTTAATATTCTCCATAAATCATTACCCTAAGCCTATCCTCCCTTTCCCAGAGGGCAGGTGTATTCACCTGATCGCCCCCAGGGGAGAAACTAGCGGAAACTCCCTCCCAACAAATTATTAACTATTAATTGAAGAGGAGGGGGGATTTATTAATCTTCTGTTGACCAGAGGTAATTAACAGCCCAACCCGCACCCTCCCCTACATGATCTTCCCCATTATCCATTTTTTAAGGCGCAAGCTACCGCCTCACAGGCTTGATTAACTTCCGCCTCCGTCACAATTAAAGGCGGTACAAATCGCACAACTTTCGGACCTGCTGGCACCAATAAAACCCCTTGTGCGATCGCCGCATTTACCAGATCAATAGAAGTCAATTCCACATCTGGTTTTAATTCCATCCCATTAATTAAACCCCAACCGCGAACCTCAGCAATTAAATCAGGATACTGAGAAGCGATCGCCTGTAGGCTGTTTCTGAGCTGTTCTCCCCGCTGTTGTACATTGTTAAGGATATTTTCCCTTTCCAGAGTTTGACACACCGCCAAAGCCACACCACAGGCGAAAGGATTACCCCCAAACGTACTCGCATGGTTTCCCGGTTCAAACACATCACAGAAAGACTTACACATCAGCGCACCGATAGGAATACCCCCACCGAGTCCCTTAGCCGAAGTAAAAATATCCGGTTCTATACCCAGATTTTCATATCCCCACCAGCGACCAGTGCGACCCATTCCCACTTGTACCTCATCGAGAATCAGCAAAATTCCCTTTTCATCGCAAATCTGGCGAATTTTTTGGAAGTAAGCCACATCTCCCGGACGCACTCCCCCTTCACCCTGTAGGGCTTCTAAAAGGATAGCCGCCACCCGGCGACCGTTTTGGTCAACTTCTGCGATCGTATTTTCCAAAGCCGGAAGGTCATTATAGGGAGTATAGACAAAACCCGGAACCAGGGGACTAAATCCCTTTTGATATTTAGGTTGTCCAGTCGCCGTAATTGTAGCCAGAGTGCGACCATGAAAACTAGCGTGGGCGGTAATGATCACCGGATCTTCAATATTAAGGCGATCGTGGGCATATTTACGCGCCAGTTTAATCGCCCCCTCATTAGCTTCTGCGCCAGAGTTACAGAAAAAAACCCGGTCTGCTGCGGAATGCTCAGTTAACCAAGCCGCTAACTCTCCCTGTTCCGGGATATAGTAGAGATTCGAGACATGATGCAGCTTTTGGATTTGCTCAGTGACCGCTTCTATTAACTTGGGGTGCGCGTGTCCGAGGGTACAAGTAGCAATTCCCGCCACAAAATCCAGATACTCTTTCCCCTCTGTATCCCACACCTTACAGCCGGAACCTTTTTCCAGGGCGATAGGAAACCGCCCATAAGTGTTCATAACATTCGCGTTGAAGCGATCGATACTGAACTGTTCAGCCCCCGTTCCTAGACCGTCATCTCTGATTAAAGTTTCTGGACTCACAAATCGCTCCTTCAGTCTTGATAATGCTGATATTGTTAACCATCATATATCAGCCTTTATGGGGGCGCGTCACCGATTCCCGATATCCACTGAAATCGCAAAGGGTTTACCAACACTATCTTCTGCTGAACCCTAGCAATGGCTAAACTTGAGTTAAACTATCAAAATCAGTAGTAGTGGGTGAGTTTATGCGATCGCGATTCTTTTCAGTTATCTTGGCTTCTGTGATGATCGGTTTCCTCAGTTGGCTGTGGACTCCCCCCGCGTGGGCGATGATTCAGATCGAGTTATTTGATATCGGTTATCAAGATTGTCCGGCTGAGTTATCAGAAGGCCTGGTTTCTAGTGGTTCTATCCAAGAGGCTGACTGTTTTATTGTTACCGGAAAAGCTAACAATACCTCTGGTAAAACCGTTGTTGATGCCGATATCTTCGGGCGGATCTATGATGCTAACGATAATCGGGTCATGCAGAACCGCACCCGTCTCGGTAGTATTGATGTTGTACCTCCAGGTATTAGCGATTTTGAAATCCGCATTTCTATAGCCTCTAACCTGGAAAAGCCCTTTAAATTTAAGCAATTTAAGGCTTCTGGCTTTACCGGTCGTATCGGCCGATAATTATCAGTTATCAAGATATGGCAGTTAATTTGATTCTATCGGCTGGCTGAAACTCGGTCAAGTTATGAGTAAATATACCCCAGGCGATCGCAAATTCGGTGCATGGTTAGATCGCACCATGAAACAAATATTTAAAGCCCCCGACATCATTAAAGCCGCTAACTATCAAACCTGGCAACATAGTTTTATGCGTCAGCGTCTGGGTTTGGGCTTATGGCTGGCTTTGTTTGTCTATTTAACCTTTTCCCTATCCCAAATCAAGAATTGGCTATTCTATCCCCAAGATTTTCGCCCCGGGTGGTTAATTACCCAGGTGTGTGTACAATTGGGCGTACTGGTGGGGTTGGTGTTATTACGAACCGCGATCGGTCGTAAATACCCAGGTTTGATTTTTCTGTTATTATCCTGGATTGTGACACTCAGCCCCCAAATTCGGGCAACATTTTTGGGTATATCTCAACCCGCCATCATTGAATGGCCCCTCATGTTCTTTTCCCAAGCTACCCTGCTTCCCGTCTGCTGGTCTTTACATCTCATCTCTCAATTGGGGGTATTAGCTTATTATTTTGGCACCCAAATTATCCTAGATCTTCCCCTCAAGTTACCCGTGGATTGGATGACTCAGGATTTTCTGATATTATACTTTTTCTGGATCTGTGTCATTTGCAATCTATCGGTTTATTTATATGACCGTCTCGCCTGTTCTGAGTTTAACTCCCGCAAAGCCTTAGTTACTGCCTACGAACAGGTTAAACAAGAACAGGAAAAGTCCGAAAAACTACTACTTAATATTCTGCCATATCCCATCGCCGAACGCCTTAAACAAGACCCTAAGACTATTGCTGATGATTTTACTGATGCGGGGGTGCTTTTTGCTGATATTGTCGGTTTTACCGAGATTTCAACCAGGTTTAGTCCCACGGATTTGGTGCAGTTGCTAAATGGTATTTTTTCCAGATTTGATGGGTTAGCAGAACAACATGGTTTGGAGAAAATTAAGACTATTGGGGATGCTTATATGGTGGTTTCTGGGTTGCCTTTACCTAGGGAAGATTATGCCGAAGCGATCGCTGATATGGCCCTGGATATGCAGCGGACTCTCCGGGAGTTCAACCGACAAAATCAACAAGGTTTTAAAATCCGTATTGGTATTGCTACGGGTCCCGTTATTGCCGGGGTAATTGGCTTGAAAAAGTTTATCTATGACCTGTGGGGAGATACCGTTAATATTGCTTCCCGAATGGAGTCCCATAGTATCGCAGATGAAATTCAGGTGACAGAGGAAACATATATGGCACTTCGCGATCGCTATATATTTGAAAAGCGCGGCACAATTCCCATTAAAGGCAAGGGTGAAATGACCACTTATCTCCTTAAAGGCAAACATGAATAAACACGGCAAAAAATCTGCTTTCTGCCCCATCTTGTCAGGATAATGCACCCAGATTAATTAAACTTTAATACCTAGTTCTTATAGGTAATAAAATCACCCCGAACCCAACCACGAGCCTTAGACGCTGGAAACTCCACATAATACCATTTATAGCCATTAACTACCCTTTCATTAATCACATCAACATAATCTCCCGCATAACCATAATGAGCCACAGAATAGTTAGTTCCCGGTCCTGAACGAATGTTAATTTGAGACCCAGCATCATTCGCAAATAAACGCGCCGGATAAGCCCAAGCCGGAACTACAGCAGCAGCTATTATAACCATAGATAGACCAGCAGACACCAACAGTTTTTGAGGACTCATTGATTGACACCATTATTAATAGGTGAAATATTCAGCCAGCAATGGTTTAAATAATTAAGCCCATGTTCCGGCTTAGTCCTATTATCATCCGCCAATTAACCAGCGTCATCAGTATAATCACTGACTTTTGTCACCCTGTGGTTGGTGTTTTGGTGTTGGGTTTCACTACTCTGTTGGGTTTTACCTAACCTACTCTGTTGGGTTTTACCTAACCTACTCTGTTGGGTTTCACCCAACCTACTCTGTTGGGTTTTACCTAACCTACTCTGTTGGGTTTCACCCAACCTAC
>NZ_JARPLC010000081.1:0-7034 GCF_032350395.1 Limnospira sp. PMC 289.06 | reverse complement strand
GTTTCACCCAACCTACTCTGTTGGGTTTCACCCAACCTACTCTGTTGGGTTTCACGCTCGCTTCACCTCCACCCATAATTGTATCGGGGTTGTTAAATTACATCCTTGCGTTTTTGCACCACTAATAACAAGCCAAACATCACCATAATTAACCCAATTAAAATCCCCCAATATTTGCCGACATTGACATTAAACATTGAACCATAGTCCTGGAAAAAACGCTTAATGGTTCCTTCGGCTTCACCTAAAGCCCCCTCATATTTACCTCGCCATTCTCCATACTCATCCTGCCATTGTTGAATAGCTGTCTGGTACTCATTAACCCGGTCTTGGTAGGCTTCCATATCAGCTTGATATTGATCCATCTCGTCTTCATAGTCTAGTTGCGCTTGAAAAGACTGGTTATCAGGTCTAGTAGGTTGTTGGGGAGGGTCGCCAGGAGATTCAGGACGGACGGGTTCTGGCTGGTCAACAGCCGGATTATACTTAGCTAAAATGCCGGGAAAACTGCATTGATTAAATAGGCTAGTTCCTAAACAAATACAGTCCTGTTTTTGGGCATCAGTTAAGGCATCGCGTTCATCCTCATCTAACTGCCAACAGGGGTCTTCCGCTACATCTCGACCTACTCCAGTGATAGTAACAAAGGATTCAAACGGCCATTTAGTTAGGGTGAGATGATTAATGATCAGTCCTGGTAGTCCCAAGGTGTTAATAGGTAGCATTCCGCCACCAAAAGTAATTTGAGGAACTAAAAAGATAATGGTCAATAAAGGGGCGATATTCTGGTTAGGAGAAATGGCTGAAACCAATAATCCCATGACCATTCCTGCCATGGTTGCCAAGACTAAGGTTATGTACAAGGAACCATAAACGGAAAAGTCTCCGGGAATCTGAACAGCTATCAGTTTAAACAATAGGAAAATTGCGGCTTGATATAAGGCGAAGACTGAAGCAATACAAACCTTCGACAGAATATAGGGAAGAATTTGTAAACCAATAGTCCTTTCCCGGCGGTAGATATCGGCTTCTTTGACAATATCGCGCATGGTGGCGATACTACCGACCATGACGGCGACTAAGGCGGTAACAAATAGCATGGTAATTACCTGCCCAAAATCGCCTTTGGTATCGTCAAACATATAGCGATTCCAGGTAAACCAGTCAAGTATACCGAGAATAGGGGCGATCGCCAACATTAAGATTAAACTAGCTCGATCGCGCATTAAAATCGACCAATTCCGATTCGATAAAATCAGAAACTGTCGCCAAGCGGAAACCCGTTTAATGGTCGCGCCGGGAACCTGTTGCGATCGCCTATTACCATTAGTTTCAGCCTGAACATTGGTGAGAGTCTTTTGGCGTTGAACCACAAACCTTTGGTATTGGGAAGAGTTGAGATAATCTTGCTGCCAATCTTGAGGCGATCGCTCCCTTTCTACCTTGTGATAAATTTGATTAAAGCGCTCAACCCCAAAATATTGCAGCGCCTCTTGAGGAGGGCCGAAATAAGCAATCCGACCTCCCGCACCTAAAAATACTACTAAATCACACAGCATGACATTATCGGTAGCATGGGTAATCAAAATTACCGTCCTACCTTGGTCTGCCAGATTTCGCAGCAGATTCATAATATCAGCTTCCGTACCCGGATCTAAGCCAGAGGTTGCCTCATCCAAAAAGAATAAACTAGGCTTAGTCAACAATTCCACCCCAATAGATACCCGCTTGAGTTGACCGCCACTGAGGGCTTTAATGGGAACATCCCGACGGTGAGACAATCCCAAATCCTGGAGAACCTCATCAACCCGTTTCTGTCTTTCTGCTAAAGTGGTATCAGCCGGCATTCGTAATTGGGCGGCATAATCCAAAGCCTGAGTCACAGTTAACTCAGTATGGACAATATCCTTTTGGGGAACATAACCAATTTCCGTGCGGTAGGCGTTATAGTTTTTGTACAAGTCAACGCCATTGACTAATACATGGCCTCCCGTAGCTGGACGAAAGCCGTTGAGGGCATCAAGAAGGGTAGATTTACCGCCGCCACTAACCCCAGCCACTACGACAAATTCCCGCGCCTGTATCGATAGGGAAATATCATTGAGTAGGTTAACTTCTTTGGAAACCTGTTTATTTAAGCCTAGCGCATCGAGGCGCAGATTACCTTCTTCGTTGACCTGTACTAAAGTTTCATCAATGTTTAAGGTGAAGCGACAAGGACCGATGCGAATATTGTCTCCCACCGTCAGGGTGCGATCGCCTGTAATTACTTTACCATTGACAAAGGTTCCATTGGTAGAGCTGAGGTCTGTTAAAACAAAAGACCCGTTTTTCCGGGCAATTTGGGCATGGTTGCGAGACACGGAAGGATGATTAATGACTGTATTATTACTCGCATCTCGACCAATAGTAATGAGATCCTTTCCCCGTAACTCTAGGGTAAAACTTAGGACTGTGCCACTGCTTTGCCCTATAGTATTATCAACTACTGTTTCTTCTGATAGGGCTGGGGCGGCGGCTTGGGTCGGGGCTACAGCCAGGGAGCTAAAGCAAAAGGTTAGTTTAGCATCCCCTATTTGGATGGTGTCATTATTGGCTAAGGGTTGCGGCGTTTTGGGGGGAATTGTATCTGCGTTTAGCAGTGTGCCAATGGTACTGCCTAAATCCACAATTACATAGCGATCGCCCTCTAGTCTAATCTCGGCGTGGTGCCGCGAAACACTCATATCTGTTAATACTACTGTGTTATCGGGGGCGCGACCAATGGAAGCTATCCCATTATCAATGACTATTTCAGAAACAGATGTGCTGCCGTAAATTTTGAGTTGGGCATTGGTTGATGAGAAACTCATGTAATATCTCCATTAGCTGGGAAACTGACTAGCTGTTTTGGCTACCACTATTGATAGTAGTGGGATCTGCTACACTCCTTATAATTGGCGAGACAGCTAATCTAAACGCATACCTTCCCTCAAACCTTAGCACAATCACAGTTCTCCGACTCAAGTCCCCCGTCTTCTTGATTAGTAGACTCAATTGGCGATCGCCTGGTCTAACCTCCATCAAGGCTAACATCAAAAAAAGCGATCGCCCTCGAATGAATTTTAGAGCGATCGCTGGGCTTTTTTTAAACAACCAGTTGCTTCTATTATAATGCCAAAATCAACAAAAGTCAACAACTCTTTCCAATTTATTAATGGGCGAAATCCTCCCGCAATTGATTAATTATTGAAGTTTGGGGACTGGCTAGAGGATTTTATTTGCTGTTCATGAACCCACAAAATTAACTTTATTTTGGTTCATCGTCAGGTTTAATAGAGTCACCTTTGCGCTTTAATAATGAACCAGTTACTAGGGCTACTGCCATCAGTCCGAAAATTGTTCCCGGTTCAGGTACGGAACGCTTAGTAGCTGTCCAAGTTCCCGACTCACTATACCAAGCAAAGTCTGGAATTCGAGATCCCCTCAACCACGATGACCACTGGGTTGCATTCATGAGAGCCCCAGCAGAAACTTCTGATCTACCAATGCCATCATACCAGATATTATCCATGAAAAATAACCTTCTTCCAATACAGTCTCTAGTCCTACATGGAACCACACTAGACAGTAAATTATCATCAAATGGTCGCCAGAAAAGATAAGTCTGATGGTTATTGGGGTTATTAAGGAGGAATTCAAATGATAAACCTCTGACATCAGAAACAAAACTGGTGACTTGGAAAAATTGGTCACTTGCGCTGATGTCCAGGGGAATATTACAAGATAATTGATTGACACATAAATTGATGACTCCAGCAAAGGGATGTTTTTCGTGGCTAAACTCTCCAGTACCTACTAACTGACCTTCCGTATCAAAAAAATGGAGGTCGTAGAAAACTAGAGATTGAGCAGGTAGAGAAAAAGCTAAAGCCGAGGCTAATCCTATGCCGGAAGCTAGGGTTAAATTTGCCAAAAGTTTTGTCATGGCCATGGCAGGTTTTAGGTTGAGTGATTGATGCGGAGTTTAAATAATTGTAGATA
Source organism: Limnospira sp. PMC 289.06 (assembly GCF_032350395.1). Classification (NCBI taxonomy): domain Bacteria; kingdom Bacillati; phylum Cyanobacteriota; class Cyanophyceae; order Oscillatoriales; family Sirenicapillariaceae; genus Limnospira; species Limnospira sp. PMC 289.06. Next base: position 3,011 of record NZ_JARPLC010000081.1, on the reverse strand, counting down.
AAGACTATCTGGCAACGGATTCAATTAGAATTAATGTTCTAGGGAGTCACGCTATCAAATTATTTAATCCCCGTGAGGATGATTAAACACCAAGGCCAGATGAATTTAACAGGGAGTTATGTAAAAAGAATGGGAATTTTGGTGAAGATTGTGTAAAATGATAGCATCCTAATCTAGGCTCGTAACTGCGACCCGTGGGGACGAAGTTAACCCAGATTAGTGGTCAGGGAATTTGCATCAACGGTTGGGAAACCCATCAGCAACCTCTAGGAACTCTAGTTATGTCTGAACCGCTGATTTCTGCTATCATTTGTACCCATAATCGAGCTAACTACTTAGGGGCGGCGATCGATAGCTTGCTAGACCAGGAATTTGATAACTTTGAAGTGATCGTGGTAGATAATGCTTCGAGCGATCGCACCCGTGAAATAGTCGAAAGCAAACTCGATCACCCTAAACTCCGTTATATATACGAGCCGATCACAGGTCTGTCTGTCGCCCGCAATACCGGAGCCAAAACCGCCCAGGCTCCCATTTTAGCCTACCTAGACGATGATGCCGTTGCTAGTCCTCAATGGCTAAGGGTACTCTACACAGCCTATCAAGACAACCAGAAACTAGCGGTAGCAGGGGGTCGCGTTACCTTAATTTGGCCAGAAGGCATCACCCCTCCCCCATGGCTATCCCCCGGTTTAGCCGAAAACTTAGGAGCATATAACCTAGGAGATGATATCCTTTATATCAGCAATCCCGGCTTAACCCCCAGAGGACTAAACTACTCTATCCGCCGCACCTTTCTCGACCAAATTGGAGGGTTTGACCCTAATCTAGGTAGAGTGGGAAAACGGCTGCTTTCTAACGAAGAACTGGTGATGACAGAAGAAGCTCTCAACCGAGGCTGGGAGGTGGCTTATATTCCCGATGCTTTGGTGGCTCATAATGTCGCTCCGGAAAGAGTTAAGCGCAGTTGGTTTATGGAGAGAGGCTGGTGGCAGGGAATTAGTGAGTGTTACCGTGAACAACTGTCGGGACGCGCCAACTGGGGACAATTAGGGCGGGGCGGCGAGAATATGGTCAGAGGACTTTACAAATCCCTAAAGTATTTTAACGATCCAGCTACCCGATTTGATAATTTGGTTTATGCTTATGGTCAAATTGGCTATTTAGGAGCGGCGATCGCTGGTTTGTTAAACATCAACAATACAGCCACCAAACCCAAAACATGAGAAATCACCTATCTTAATGGTCTACTTATCAACATTGTGTTATGAGCATTACTGCATCCAAAATTCCCGTTTCCGTGCTAATTCCTGCCAAAAATGAACAGGAAAATCTCCCCGCGTGTCTGGCTAGTGTGGCTGTGGCTGATGAAATTTTGGTGGTCGATTCTCAAAGTAGCGATCGCACTGTGGAAATTTCCGAAAGTCTCGGAGCTAAAGTGGTACAATTCCACTTCAATGGTCAATGGCCGAAAAAGAAAAATTGGTCCCTGGAAAATCTCCCCTTTCGTAATGAATGGGTGCTAATTGTGGACTGTGACGAACGTATCACCCCGGAATCTTGGCAAGAAATTGCCCAAAAAATCCAAAACCCCGAATATTCTGGCTATTACATTAATCGTCGGGTATTCTTCCTAGGGAAATGGATTCGCCACGGCGGTAAATATCCCGACTGGAACCTGCGTCTATTCAAGCATAAATTGGGTCGCTACGAAAATCTAAACACCGAGAACGTCCGTAATACCGGAGATAATGAAGTACACGAGCACGTAGTCATCTCTGAGGGGAAAGTCGGTTATCTCCAAGAAGATATGCTTCATGAGGATTTCCGGGATTTGTTCCACTGGATAGAACGCCATAACCGCTATTCTAACTGGGAAGCACGGGTTTACTACAATATCCTCACAGGTCAGGATGATAGTAAAACCATTGGGGCTGATTTATTTGGAGATGCAGTCCAGCGGAAACGCTTTTTAAAAACCATTTGGGTGAAACTGCCCTTTAAACCTCTGTTGCGATTTATCCTATTTTATATTATCCAACTGGGTTTTTTGGATGGTCGCGCTGGCTATATTTATGGCCGACTGTTGAGCCAATATGAATATCAAATTGGGGTGAAACTTTACGAATTGCGTAAATTTGGCGGTCAGTTGAATGTGGCGAAACCCACCACCAAGACAGCCACGCCTCAGTCTGTACCTCAAACAGTGGAAAAATGACCAAAACGGAGACATCGACAGAAGCCTGGGTTGATCTGCGAAAGTATGATCAATCTGGGTTTGACCGGGGGAAGCCAGGATGGTTGATTTTACTATGGTGGTTGGTTCAGGCGATCGCCTTTCCCCTGACTCCTCACCCGTTTAATAACATTCGCTGCGGGATTTTGCGGCTGTTTGGGGCCAAAATTGGTCAAGGGGTAATTATTCGACCTACCGCTAGGTTGACTTACCCCTGGAAAGTGGCGATCGGTGATTATAGTTGGATTGGTGATGATGTGGTACTTTATAGCCTAGACCGTATCGAAATCGGTGAGCATTGCGTGATTTCTCAAAAGTCCTATTTGTGTACGGGAAGCCACGATATCCATGACCCCGCTTTTGGTCTACAAACCGCCCCAATTGCGATCGCTCCTGGGGTGTGGGTAGCTACAGATTGCTTTATCGGACCGGGAGTGGCGATCGGTGCTAATACCGTTGTCGGCGCTAGATCCAGCGTCTTCAGTGACCTACCAGCCGCCCAAATTTGCTTAGGAACCCCCTGTCGTCCCCATTCCCCCCGAAATCTCATATCCACAAAAATAATCGATAATTGACAATTTCGTAGGGGCGGGTTCTGCTGTCAACCCGGCATCCCCACCAGGATATGAATAAACCCGCCCTCTCACCCAGCGGACAATTAATAATTAATCATGGTAGGGGCGGGTTCTGCTGTCAACCCGGCATCCCCACCAGGATATAAATAAACCCGCCCTCACCCACCATAATCAACCCGGCATCCCCACCAGGATATGAA
>NZ_JARPLC010000080.1:0-24123 GCF_032350395.1 Limnospira sp. PMC 289.06 | reverse complement strand
TCTACCGCACCCTACCACCCTACCACCCTACGGGAGGCTACGGGAGGCGATCGCACGATGGTACCGAGATGGGGGTCTCTGGCGAAAATTATTCGGGTGGGATTCATATAGCCGGGGTATGGTAGAATCCGATAATTATCGATATATGGTAGGCCTGACGCACCCTACCTTACCCTAGTTTGAACCCAGAGCGAGTACAACCATTGAATTCTCAACCTGAATCATCACCACTTGAACCTAATTTAACCACAGGCTCTCAGTCCCCGGAAGAGCCTATAGATTACCTCAAGCGTCAGGCTGAAGATTTGAGGCAGGAAATTGTCCAACTTCAGCTCACTAAGGCAAAATTACAGCAGGAACAAACCGCCCTAACTCAATCTATGGGAAACCTGGTTTCTGAAGCCCTCAGCCAGTTGGAGGCGAGGAGACAGACTCTACAAGTGGAAGTCGAAAAACTCGAACGTCGCCGAGAACGCATTGAGCAAGAAATGCGAACTACTTTTGCTGGGGTTTCTCAGGATTTGGCTATCCGAGTTCAAGGCTTTAAAGATTATTTGGTTGGTAGTCTTCAAGACCTGGCGGCTACAGCAGAACAGCTTGAGTTAATCCCAGAAGAACCGATCGCTCCCCCTGCTGCTAATTCCACTCCCAGAAGTCAGTCGGTGGAGTTGGTGGCTGAAACTCAGCCTAATACTCAATTTACTAAGTCGGCTTTTGCTGAACAAACTCAACAAATTCGTCAGATTATTGACCAATACCGCAGTAATCCTGACTATTATGGCCCCCCTTGGCAGTTGCGCCGCACTTTTGAGCCTATCCACGCTAAACAGGTTTCTAATTGGTTCTTTAACCAAGGTGGACGCGGTGCGTTGCGGACTATGGGAAGCCGTCTGCAAAATATTCTGGTGGCTTCGGCGACTGTATCAATTCTCAGAAGTCTCTATGACAGACGTTTGGGGACTTTGGTCTTGGCGAATAGTCCAGAACGCCTGGGAGAGTGGCGGCGGGGACTTCAAGACTGTTTAGGAATTGACCGCCGTGATTTTGGACCTGAGCGCGGGTTGGGATTATTTGAAGACCCGGAATTGTTGGCTCAAAAGGCTGACAGATTGGTTAATGACGGTCGCCTTCCGTTTATTATTATTGATGATACAGAGGAGAAAATTAGCCTCTCGTTGCTCCAGTTTCCTCTCTGGTTGGCTTTTGCTCCTGACCCGCAGGCGGCGGCTCAGTCAACCTTAGATAGGTTTTGAGAGCGGTTGATATAGGTTAGTCGGATTCGGTTGCTAAATTGTCGATGGATGCAGGAAATTTGATTAAGTATGGTTAATTGGTTGATTTTGAATGGGGTGATCTTGGTGGCGGCTTATCTACTGGGGTCAATTCCTACTGGATATGCGATCGCTCTTTGGTTTTATGGTGTTGATATCCGGGAGGTGGGTTCGGGTTCAACTGGGGCAACTAATGTATTAAGAAGCTGTGGTAAACTGCCGGCGGTGATGGTTTTAGCAGTGGATATTTTGAAGGGTGTCGCTGCTATTTCTATGGTTTTCTGGGTGTATTCCCTCACTCAAACCCGCGAAATTGCGACTCTGGCTGGGATTGACTCCCCGGAAGTTTTGGCCTACTCGATCGCCACATTATCTGGCTTAATTGCAGTATTCGGCCATACAATGTCTATATGGATAGGCTTTAAGGGCGGTAAATCTGTGGCTACCAGTTTGGGGATCTTATTTGCTCTCAATTGGCTCCTGGCTTTGGCTACATTAATTGTATTTGGGGTGGTTTTAGCCATTACCCGCATTGTATCTTTAAGTTCTATTGCTGGGGCTATCACGATCGCTGCTTTAATGATTATGACCGGACAACCCCTCCCCTACCAGATTTTTGCGATCGCCGCTGGAACTTATGTGATTTGGCGACATCGTAGCAATATTGACCGGATTTTACAGGGTACAGAACCCCGTATTGGTCAAAAACTCTCAGCAGACCCGACCCCCTAACTCCCTAATTCCCGGGAGCGATCGCCTGCCGCTTTCACCGCTTTAATTAAAGCCGATCGAAAACCCGCCGCCTCTAGTTCGGCAATTCCGGCGATAGTTGTACCGCCTGGACTGGTGACGCGATCCTTTAATTCGGCTGGGTGTAATTGAGATTCCCGCAACAGTTGAGCGGTTCCCCAAACGGTATCCAGAGCCAACTTTGAGGCGATCGCTCTAGGAAGTCCAGCCGCCACTCCTCCATCAGTCAAAGCCTCAATCATAATCGCCACATATCCAGGACCAGAACCCGATAAACCCGTTACCGCATCCATCAAATATTCTGGAACTTGCACCACATCCCCAACTGCTGTTAAAATCTCCGTAGCGCGTTTAATATGTGTAGGTTCCACGGAACTACCAGCAGCCAAAGCGCTAACTCCGGCTCCTACCGTAGCGGGAGTATTTGGCATTACTCTAATTACGGGAGATTCCCGAAAAGCTCTCTCCAACTTAAACAGGGTAACACCTGCCAAAATTGAGATGATTATAGTACCCGGCTTTAGCAGTCCTTTTAAATCGTCAGCCACCCAGTCAAAAATCTGAGGTTTCACAGCCAGCAAAACCACCTCAGTAGCTGCGGCAACTTCCCGATTATCAGATGTTACCCCAACCTCATATTTTTGAGATAAAAACTCACGGCGATCGCCAGAAGGGTCACTAACCATCACCATTTCCGGGGCATAAATCCGCTTCGCCAACAGACCCGACAGCAAAGCCTCCCCCATTACCCCGCCGCCAATCAATCCCAATTTAAACTCACTCATCCGTCCATCCATCGCGCTATTTGGGCTCAGGATGAGGGGAGAAGCATTAACTTGTCAATTGCCAAACATCTCCCCCTGTCCCGTCGTATCTGCATCACTGCCAACTACTGCATCGCCTGAACCTTTTCTGGCTGCCAAGGCGCGGAAGTGCTGGAACTCACGCGGGGGCGCACACCGGGAACCTCATTAGCCACACCACCTTGAGTTCTAACCTGAACACAACTGGGAGTAAACAGAAAAATGCTTTCTCCAATGCGTTCCTGATGACCATCGAGGGCATAGGTGCCACCAGCGACGAAATCTACAGCTCTCTGAGCCTGGTCTGGGTCCATCATAGTCAAATTCAGAACTACAGACTTGCGTTCCTTCAGGGCGCGGATAGCAGCCGGCATTTCTTCAAAAGTGCGAGGTTCCATAACCATCACTTCCGAAATTCCGTTGAGCGCTCCTGGCATTCCAATTACATTATTCATAGCTGGTGAACCCATTGTTACTGATTCAGATGTCATATTACCACCTCCGACCGTCGCCACCGCGCGTTCACGGGGGCGACGAGACCCACGACGTTCTTCCTCTGACATGAGGGGAGCAGCCTGTGGTTGAGGGGCTTGATACATGGTCGTCTGGTATTGCTCCCCTTCCATTTCATCGTATTCGTAATCGTACTCAACGGATTCATTGAGTCCTACGAAATCTCTAAGTTTGCTAAACAGTGTATTCACGGCTTACTGCGCTCCATAAAACTACCACAAAAAGTCACCATTGACATTTTGAGATTTACTACCTGCATTAACCCAGACTGTAACCAGTGCTAGGATACACAGGCTTTGTACCGTAAAGCATAGGGTCAACTAAATTTATGCGATCGCCCTGATTGTTGATCAACTGCTCTAAAGATACCGCTCTAACCTACCCAGTGGGGGCTGATTGTCATAATTTTTTTTAGACATTTCCTCCCCTAACACAAAGGCAGATGATTAAAGTTTAACCCGAAAGTTCCTCATCCCCCCTATTGATAGTGCATCAGGTAGACTCCGACCCGATCGCCTTAGATATTCCTGGGACCGAATATAGTTTGTCCCGGTCTAATCATAGTAGCCCCTGCTTCTACGGCTAGTAAATAGTCCCCTGACATACCCATAGACAACTCTTGCATTTTGATATTAGACCAATTTTGCCCCTCAATTTGAGCGGCTAACTGGCGGGTTTGTTCAAAAACCGATCGCGTTTCGTTTTCGGTCAAGCCTTGGGGGGGAATTGTCATTAGACCCTGAATATTTAGGGACTCACAGACATTAAGCTGGGGTAAATCAGCCAGCAACTCCGGGACAGTCCAACCATATTTGTTGGGGTCTGGGAGGATTTTCACCTGTAGGCAGATCCGAGGACAGCGAGACTGTTCTGTGGCCAGGCGATCGAGTCTTTGGGCTAATTTCAAACTATCAACCGAGTGAATCCAATCAAAATGAGCGATCGCCGTCGCCGCCTTATTGCTTTGTAGATGACCAATCAAGTGCCAGTTAATGTCCGTGAGATCCTGCAATTGAGATTGTTTCGCCTCTGCTTCCTGAACACGATTTTCGCCAAAATCCCTAACTCCGGCTTCATAAGCCAAGCGCATAGCCGACACCGAAACCGTTTTGGTCACAGCCACCAGTCGCACCTCTGGAGGAATAGCAGCCCGAATTTGGGCAATTCTTTCAGCGATCGAATCAGTCATAGTAGGTTAGTCAAGCTATAGAAAGGTCTGCTGATGAATTATTTGCAGTTTTTGATAAGGCTCCATTTGGCCAGTGCGTCGTAACATTCGCAAGCGAATTTCTACTAACATCTTGGCATCCGAGCGGCTTATCGGTTCAAACTTCAAGCCAGCCGGTGATTGAGTCACCAAGAAAAAGAGGCGTTGGGCGTAAAGGGTAGTAAATAATTCCTGATTATCCTCAACTGGGCACACTTTAAAAAGTAAGCCAAAGTTGGGATGGTTCATGTAAGTTTCTGTTGTCATTCCGCCTCACGCATCAGCAAGCACTAACTTATAAAAAAGGCAATTACCTGGTGTTACTCTGCTATTCGGGCCCGCCCATCACAGACATATCCCAGAATCAAATAATCAGCCGATTTATCTTGACACTCTCGGGCGCACTTTTCAAGTCATAGCACCTTGTGCCGGGAAACGGGGAAAAAGCATTGATGTTAAGATTCCCAACCCCAAACCAAACGCATACCCCAAAATATAGTTAAGGCGAATAGGGCGATCCAATCCCACCAATTAATTTTAAGTTGATGCCACTCAACCCGATGTTGGTTAGGACTGGTAAAGCCTCTGACTTTCATGGCATTAGCAATTTGTTCTGCTCTCAATAATAAGTTTTCCAGGAGTCTTTCTGCCACCAATAGCCAAATTTGAGTCGCCCTGCGCCAGCCCAGTTTTTTCCAGTTGATCGCCCTAGTACGCACAGATCTATATAGGTTCTGAATTTCCTCAAGTACCAGGGGAAAGAAACGCAGGGAGAGAGTCAGGGTCAGGGCGATTTCCGTCACCGGAATTTTCAACCTTCGCAATGGTTTCATCACGCTTTCAATCCCCACAGCGATTTCCTCAGAAGCCGTAGTCAGTAGATATAGATTAGTGCTGTACACCAGGGTAAACAGCAAGGTACTAATCCTAACACCCAGATCCAGGGAATAGCGGGTAATAGTTAACGGACCCGCCGACAGCAGAATATAACGATAGGCCGTAGGTTGAGGTAAACCCCCTGTATCAGTCACCGAATCAGCCATAGTTGTGGCATTTTCGAGGTCCTCTCCCACTCTCCCAAGACTTTGCATTTCAAAAGCTATCTCATCTGTAGGGAGACGGGGTTGATGGCTAACACTCAACCCGTCAGGTAGGATAGCACTTACTATCAACAATAAACTACAGAAAGTTAATAGCCAGCCCATTTGTCGCTTCCAAACCCGGAATGGAATTGCTGCCACTAGGGTAATCACCATCAACAGCACCACCAACCCCAACCGCCAAACGGCATTGGAGAGAATCGGCGCAATGAGAAAGCTCATCAACCAGACTAGCTTAATCCGGGAATCAAGGCGATGAAGCCAAGTAATCGGTTGTTCTAAGTATAAACCGATAGGTAGCGATCGCAGTAAGTCCATTTTCTCAACAATTAACGATAGTTGGCGGGATCAATGGCAAATCGGCGCAACTGTTCAGCAGTCAAACCTTAGTCGCGCGGTTAGCGGAACCTCTCTCTACTTCCCGCATAGCTTTACCCCGCCATAATAGTCTAATGGGAGTGCCAGCAAATCCCAACTGTTGACGAAACTGGCTTTCCATATAGCGCCGATAGTTATCCCCAAAACGTTTTGGGTCATTCACAAACAAGACAATAGTTGGCGGACCGGAGGTAACTTGAGTTCCATAGTAGATTTTGCCCTGTCGTCCTTGGCGACTGGTGGGGGGAGAATGCCAACGGACTGCTTCTTCGATGACTTCATTAATTACGGCTGTAGAGACTCGGCGGCGATTTTCTTCGGCGGCTTTGTCCACCAATTTAAAAATTTTCTCGACCCGCTGTCCGGTCATAGCGCTGACAAAAATCATATCTGCCCAATCGAGAAAATACAATCGCGATCGCATGACTTTTTCATACTCTAGGATCGTGTAACTATCCTTTTCCACCGCATCCCATTTATTTACCACAATCACACAGGCGCGCCCGTCATCAGCAATACGACCCGCCAATTTTTGATCTTGGTCTGTGACTCCTTCCACAGCATCAATCACAAACAACACCACATCAGCCCGTCGGATCGCCTTAAAAGCCCGGTTAATCCCAAAAAACTCCGCCCCATACTCAACGTGCTTTTTCCGGCGGATCCCCGCCGTATCTACTAGGCGATAGGTATTGCCATTATGTTCTACGATGGTATCGATCGCATCACGGGTAGTCCCAGAAATTGGACTAACGATCGCCCTTTCCTGACCCAGAAAGGTATTTAATAGGCTAGACTTACCCACATTCGGACGGCCCACAATTGCCACTCGCAATTCTTCGTTGTCGTCATCCTCTGTTGAACTTGGTAAATGTTCAATCAAAGTATCCAGCAGTTCCCCCGTACCGTTACCATGAATGCTAGAAATCGGAAAAGGAGTTCCCAAACCCAATTCCCAAAATTGCGCCGCCTGAGTCAGTCCCTGGGTAGGGGATTCACATTTATTAACTGCTAAGAGGATCGGAACCTTTTGTTGTCGCAGCCAACTAGCGATCGCCTCATCCCCTCCCGTCGGTCCTGTTTGTCCATCCACCACCAAAATAGCTGCTGTCGCTTCCGCCAAAGCCATCAAGGCTTGTTCTCTAATTAGCGGAACAAACTCGGTATCATCATCAAAGACTAACCCTCCCGTATCTACTACGATAAACTCTCGATCCTGCCAATAGGCGGAACGATAGGTGCGATCGCGGGTCATCCCCGGTTGATCATGAACGATCGCATCTTGGGTTTGTGTAAGACGGTTTACCAGTGTAGACTTACCGACATTAGGGCGGCCGATAATGGCAACTATGGGTCGAGACATGGAACTTTCGCCTTATCCAGGCGTTGATAGTGCTAACCCTCTATTGTTACATACTCCTTGACCAACTTGTTATCTGCGATCGCCCAACTCAAGCTCACCCTAACTTAAAAACAGCCAATGGAACGGGCAATTTCCGCCTTGGGACTTGTAGTATTTGTACTGGTCGCCTATTTATTTTCGCGCGATCGTCAGCAGATTCGCTGGCCCACCGTTTTATGGGGCATTGCCCTGCAAATTTTATTTGCCATTGTGATTCTGAAAACCGCCATAGGATTCGCCATTTTCCAAGCCCTAGGCGCTGCTGTAACCCAGTTTCTCAACTTTTCCGATGCGGGAGCCCAATTTGTATTCGGAGACGATTTTGAGCAGCATTTCATCGCCTTTAAGGTCTTGCCGACCATTGTCTTTTTTTCCTCATTCATCACCATTTTATATCACTATGGCATCTTACAGAAAGTAGTCGAATGGGTAGCATGGCTAATGATGAAAACCCTCAAAACTTCCGGTTCAGAAACTCTCTCCTGTTCCGCCAATATTTTCGTCGGACAAACCGAGGCTCCCTTATTAATTAAACCCTATATTGCCACCATGACGCGATCAGAAATCCATGCCATGATGACCGGGGGATTTTCCACCGTCGCCGGGGGAGTATTAGCCGCTTATATTTCCTTTGGTGTTCCCGCAGAACATTTAATTGCCGCTTCCGTAATGTCCGCCCCGGCTAGTTTAGCCATTTCCAAAATATTCTATCCTGAAACCGAGCCTTCCCCCACCGCCGGACAGGTAAAAATCGAAGTAAAACCCACTTCTGCGAATGCCATTGATGCCGCCGCCACCGGAGCCACTGAAGGCATGAAATTAGCCCTAAATGTCGCCGCCATGCTGATTGCTTTTTTAGGATTATTAGCCCTAGTTAATGGCGTGTTAGGATGGTTAGGAGCCGGGATCGGATTACCCCAACTTTCCTTGGAATGGCTATTTTCTTTTATCTTTGCTCCCGTGGCTTGGTTAATGGGTGTACCTTGGTCCGACTGCGCCACCGTCGGCGTGTTACTGGGTAAGAAGATTATTGTTAATGAATTTATTGCTTATTTAGACCTCAAACAATTAATCGAAAATGCTAATGTTGTAGGTACTACTGAACCCACCATTAGTCCCCGGGGGATTTTAATTGCTACATACGCCCTTTGTGGATTTGCTAATATTGGTTCGATCGCCATTCAAATAGGCGGAATTTCAGCGATCGCACCCCAAAGACAAGCCGACCTCGCCCAATTAGGATTCCGAGCCATGATTGCTGGTTCTATCGCTTGTTTTATGACCGCTTGCGTCGCCGGGATGTTACTTTAACGCAATAGCAAAATTACCGTTTGTAGTGAGCCAACTATTACACCCAAAATACCACCTAGATTAACTATTCCCTGTAATTCACTTTTCACAATGCCATTAACTGCTACTTCTAACTGCTGTGGAGAAGTAGCCATTACCCGTTCAATAATCACTCCATCAAGATTCAAAATTGGAATCGCCTTAGCCACCAATTTCTCTAAGTCTTCTTCTAGGTAGCGTTCCAAAACCATCGCCAACTCTTGACTAACTAATCCTAGGGAATTATTAATCACTGGGGAAGTTTGCAGCCGCCTTAAAATTAACGCGGAAACCCTTTCCCAATCAATAGATTTAGTTAACCCTTGAATTAAATCAATACCCTGTTCTTGGACGTATTCTCGCACAGTATCCCGGAGAGTTTTGCGTAATTGTCGCACCGTAGACAGCGGCAAATTTTGCATTGAAAGATTTTGCAACCACTCCTTAAATCGCTCCCTAACTCCCAGAGAAGTTAACAGTTTTTCCAGTCGGCGATTAGTTTCTTCTTTTTCATCCAGACAAAAAGTTCTTAACCGGGTTAAAGTCGTGCGGAGACCGAAAATATTAGCCACTACCCAATAGGTTCCCGTGCTTTGTTCCCGGAAGCCTTCATCAATAATCGAAATATTGCGATCGGTCAGAAAATCAATTAAAGTCAGTCGGATAATTTCTGGGGGAATTACTCGCTCTAATAGCCATTCTGACAGTTGTTGAGCCTGTTGGTCACTTAGTTGGAACTCCAACATTACTTGATCAAAAATCTGGTTTAGCTGCGGCTCTAAAAAATCTTCCCGCCGCGCCATAACCCGCAATATCCTAGGTAAAGATTCTCCCAAAAAGTCCCTCAGAATACCTGCTAAAATTTTCGCCGTTTTCTGTTCAGTATCAGCTTTTACCTGAGCCAGCGCCAGTTGTAATAACCATAAAATCGTCGCTTCAATGCGTTCGGTTTTTAATAGGCGGCGCGCAACTTTCTGGAGTTCCTCCGGTGTCAGCAGGGACTGCATAATAGTATCAGAAACCCTTTGAGCCAGCCTTTCTTGGTTGCGGGGAATTAAACCGGGAGTAAAGGGAAGCTGAAACTTTCCGACCTTTTTGGCTTTATAGGGACGGAATAGCATTTTTATGGCTAGGTCATTGGTAAAGTAGCCGATAATTCCCCCCAAAACTGGGGGAACAATAAAAATCGATGCTTGAGATAAATTGACCATTGTGCCACAACATTTCTGCAAATCCCAGCTAACTAGGACAACTGACGAATTGCCTTTTCTATTCGCCTTTCTGAATTAGGGTGGTTGGTGCGATCGCGATGTTTTAGCTCATCACCCCCCTGATTCAAGAACCAATACTCCCATCATACCCCCTGCGATCGCATAGTGAGTAGCCCGACTAAAATTAGCTTCCTTTGCTAGGGCGACCTGTTCGGGACCTGTGGGGAATTTTTCTAGGCTAGGATTAAGGTAGGCGTACTCAGCCTTTAGTCCGAAAGTATTAGCTACTGGAACAACAACGCGATCGAGATACCATTGTTGAAAGGTTTTAAAGCCATTCTCAGGACGGTGAAAATCTAAAATCGCCGCCGTCCCACCGGGTTTCAGGACGCGATGGAGTTCTTTTAGGCTGCGGGGAATGTCTAGCACATTACGCAAACCATAACCCATGGTAGCACAGTCAAAATGATGATCCCCAAAGGGAAGATCTAGTACATCTGCTTCTACCCAAGTAATGGGAGCCGGGGATAGGGTAAAAGGTGGTTGGCGATCGCCAGCAATGGCCAGCAGTTGCCGGGAAAAATCCACCCCAACCACTTGTCCTGAGCCACCGACCTTGAGAGCCAAAAGTCTAGTTAAGTCACCAGTCCCGCAACATAGATCTAAGCCTATATGACCGGGACGAGCGCCGCTCCAGTTTACCGCCATTTGTTTCCAAATGCGATGACTCCCAAAACTTAGCCAGTCGTTCATCTGGTCATAGACCGGAGCAATACGGTTAAACAGGTTTTGGATATGTTCTTCGGTTCTATCTAGCTTCATATTTTAAGTTGATTGATGTAAGCGAGATAGAACTAGAGCCATTTCCTGAGCCACCAACCTAACCGTATACAGGTCATCTGGGGACAGTTGACAGGGTTTTTGCCATTGGAGGGAAAACACGGCGACCACTTGATTGCGATCGATAATGGGGGTACACAGGTGAGCTTGGATATTGGCGCTTTTATAGCGATCGCTTCCCGCCAGAGCTGAGTTATTGGGAATATTGATTTCACCCTGGGCGACTTTCGTGGCGATCGCTTCACTGACAATCTGATCATCAGCCAGCCAACCCTTCACATCCTCCACGATACCATAGGCTCCGGCCGTGGTAGCCAAACTATCTGAGGAAACCACTTGCAGAATCACCCCATCAGCCTCGATCTGTTCTCCAATAGCCTTAGCGATCGCCCGTAGAGTTTCCTCTATCTCCGTCGCCTTGAGTGCCATGCCTATAATATCACTCAACAGTTGAATCTGGCTGTTGGCTCGGCATAGTTGCTCCGTCCGCAGTTTCAGCAGTTCATAGGTTTCCGCCGCTCGTTGAACCACCGTTTTTAACTCATTCGGGTCCCAAGGCTTAGTAATGTATTTATACACCTGGCCGGAATTAATCGCGTCCACCAAGTCTTCAATATCTGTAAACCCGGTAAGAATAATCCGCACCGTGTTAGGGAACTGAGGTACAGTTTTACTGAGAAATTCAGTCCCCTTCATTTCTGGCATCCGTTGATCAGATATGATCACCGCCACCTCGCCTTCCTGAGAGAGAATTTCTAGGGCGCGGATCCCGCTTTCCGCTTTAAAAACGCTAAAATCTCTCCGAAAAGTACGATATAGCAGATCCAAATTATCTGGTTCATCGTCTACTACCAGCATCTTAGGTTTTTTCGGTCGTCTAATACTCATTAACTGGCGCTTAATGCTTTCTAGGTCTGGAGTTTCCGTTTCCATACTATTGTTACACTACGAGTGATTCCGTGCATTAGGGGATTTAGACCATTGTCGTCTCAACTGTTCGCAAACAGTAAGCTAGTTACTGTCAACCCCAGGAAAATCAGAGCCACCCACAAAAATTGATTATCTTTAGTATTAACCTGAGTTAGGTCAATGTCTGGGTCTGGTGATTGAGAATTGAGTTGATCTGCTTTAGCAGAATTTTCTCGGCTTGATGATGCTACAGGAAACTTATCGGCATTTTCTCCTAAGTTACTCAGATCGGGAATTTCGATTAACCCTTCTGAACCCCTATAGAGTTTCGGTGCTTCCAAAATTTCTAGCAAGCGCCGCGACTGTTTCCTAGTTTCTAGGCTGGGATGAAATTTGAGGGTTTTACAAAGAGCGATCGCCTTTTGTCTTTCCCCTAGGGCTTCATAGGCCGTCACTAGCCAAATCTGGACTTCGCCACCCAACCCAGAGTTAGCCTCCACTGCATCTCTCGCTGTTTCCAAATGTAGCACCGATTGGCGATATCGACCCTGTTCAAAGGCTATTTGTCCAGATCTGTACTCATGCAAAATCCGATCTAATTCTGGTGAACTCACAACAAAAATAAACTTTCATAGTGCAACACATCAGGGGTGGTACTCCCCTAGTAGTCGGATTTTAACCATGTTATCAACCCGACTACCAGATCATACCCCTAGAACTCATCATAATTCTCAGGAACACCAGATGCCTGATTATCCTGACGAGATCCTAGTAGATCAAGTTGATCGACCACAATCACCGGAATCGAGCGTGGTACACCCGTATTGCGGTCAGTCCATGTATCAATCTTTAATGTTCCCTTCACTCCAATCAAACTGCCCTTACGGACATAGTTGGCAGCAATTTCAGCCGTCTTATCCCAAATGTCTAAATTAAACCAGTCTGGTTTATCGCTGTTGCGACTTCTGCGCCTGACAGCTAAAGTCAATCGACATTTTACTGATCCTGACTATTACAGTCGATAAGAAAGTCACCTTTCCTACCTCTGATCCAGAACCGTGCGTGAAAGTTTCCCCTCACACGGCTCCTCAGTTACTCAGTCATTATATAGATACCTCTAGCGTCTCTGATATCATGGCAGTGTCCGTGTAACAGTTCTAAGTTCTCCAGTTTATTCTGGGCTCAATTACCATCAATGTGAGTTATCACTTTTTCTCACATTGTCTACTGTATAAACTTAGATAGCATTAGTGGCATTTTCCCGGATAGTTCCATAGCCGCCCACTCCCATAAACGTAATCTTCATCAAACGGGCTTTTTTCCCCTTTGACTTTAACCTGCCGTTCGAGCATAGTTTGGCTATGTTTTTCCAGACAGTATTTGTGATCTGGTGTGATAAATTTCCATCCGATGCCTTGGTTGACTCCCCAGTAACTCGATATCACATCAGTTTTGTTCTGATTTCGATTCCTTCTAAAGAAAGCCCATCCTCTCAATTTGTGGAACAAAATACTGTCAATTTTACCAAAGATTCCCTTACTACTCACAGTCGAGTAATATGACGACCACCCTCTAATGATTGGGTTTAGTGCATTGATCAGTTGTTCTTGACTTGAGTTTTTGTGGCTTCCGATGATCTCATCTACTTTCTGTAAGTGGCGTTTTATTGCCCCTTGACTGGGTTTGATGATAGTTTGAAAGCCTCTTTTCTGCTCCGTGTTTCCGGTCGCGCGCGATCGCTTTTCCCTTGTGGGATATTGTCGGATATTGTACCCCAGAAAATCCCAGCCTATATTTCCCTCATGTTCTATGAAGGTGTGACTAATGCGGGTGTTACCGTCCTTGAGTTTTAACCCCATTTCCATCAACCACGCTTCTATAGTCTCCTTGGCTGCCAGGATCACCTCAAGTTCCCCGTCCAATACCACCAAATCATCAGCATATCTGACCACTGTCGCTTTCCCATTGCCACAGTTAGCTACTCCACCCTGGAATTTATCCTCTAAGAGACTTTCCAAGCCGTCAAGGGCGATATTTGCCAATAGTGGCATCAATCCCCCTTGGGGTGTATCAGTCTCCGTCGGGAACAATTCCTTTCCGTCCATTACCCCAGATTTCAACCAGGCTTTGATTTCTCGCCTGAGTGTAGGGTAGGTATTTAGTTTGGCTAGTAGCTTCTGATGGTAAATTCCCTCAAAGCATTTCTCAATATGTGCATCTAGGACATATTTATGATCTTCCTTCATGCCATTGAAAATTGCTGCGATCGCATCTTGAGCAGACCGTCGGGGGCGGAACCCGTAGGAATTCCGGTCAAACCTTGCCTCCCATTCCGGTTCAAGTGCCAGCTTCACCAGCCCTTGTTTAGCTTTTTCCATCATCATTAGGATACCAACGGCACGCTTTTCGTCCCTTCCTGGTTCAGGTATCGACACCCGGCGGAGTCCTTGGGTTTTCCTTCCCAGTTTTAAGCAGTTAGCTAAATCTAGCTTCTCCTGATTCCTGAGTCTTTTGACCCCATCAACTCCCGCCGTCTTTTGGCTACCATTTTCCGGGATAACTTCCCGCACCGCCAGGATTTTGGCATCCCTGGAATTAGTCAACAACCTTTGCAACTTACGAACAGCCTTGACATCGCCACGTTTCGAGGCTCGATAGATTCTCTTTTGGAGCTTCAAGACATCCCGCTGAACTTTCGCCCAGTTCATTGTCTCCCATCCATACATCGGTTTTACCGTGTTCATAGCTTATTAACTCTCACTTGATTATCCATCTCCAAGTAACCGTGACTCCGTGGGCTTATCCTCTAGTTTCCTAAAGGCCTTTGCTTCTGAGTCAATCTTTTCCAGCGCCATCATGCAGCTTGACCGCCTACTCGGTTATCGACCTGTCCGAGAGATATACGCCGGATTACCCCGTTCCGAGTGTCTGCTTTACGATGAGGTTAGAGTTCCACTATCCGCCGGGTTTTTTCGGGGATGCTCCGGGTCAAATTTCGAGTTGCCCAGCCCTTATCCTTGCCTTTTGGCCCAGCCCATAACCCATGTAGGCTGTCATCAATAACGACGGTTCAGACGTGGATTCAGTTAACCTTACTCATACTCATCTCAGCTAGAAGGGATTTCGCCATGGGTTGACGATTACCTCCGTTACACCCCGCTTCACCAGATTGATAGTCAGTCTCCCCGGTGGGGGTGTCGCTTCGTCTGCATCACGACGGTAGGAATTGGTGAGACCCTCACCTACCCAGACACCCAGTTATCATAGACCTGTGACCGCATTTGTCTTAGTCTACGCAGATGGCACGCTACCCAACTGGGCAGCTTTTCCATCTAACGGGTCGCACCAAAATATTTGACATCCGGATCAGCTCCGGCTCGTCCCACAAGGGTAACCACATTTAGACTCATTCAATTTCTCCGGTTAGTGATTATAGGCAGAAGCCTGGCTCCCATTCTATCAAACCGTGAACCAGTAGGCAGGGAGCTTTTTATCGGCTGTTGCTGTCGAGGCTTAACGGACAAACTGCGGCATAACTTCGGCGGCAGTGAACAGTCCATAAATGCCCCTTTGGTGCAATTTTACCCCGGCTTTTAAGTAGCCAAAAGCTGGACCGCAGACATTGGCAGCCATGCTAGTTTCATCACCCAGAGTAAAGGTGTGGGTGGAGATTTTCCCCTCGAAGGTGCGACCCGTGACTTGCACATTGGTACTCAGGGGTTTTTTGGGGTTACGGGTATCGACAATTCCGCCAACAGTAACGCGATCGCGAGAACAAATACCCGCCAATTCCAACATAATATCGTCCGCGTGTTCCATGTCCTCCAGTTTCAGTAAACCATTAGTTTTGTCTAATAGGGCTTCTACTTCCGCATCTGTCATCGCCCTAGCTGTTTCTACGTTATAACCAGGAAGGTGGGCAATATCTTCCCTGATAGTAGCTCTGTAGGCTTCCCAGTTAGCTATACCAACCCCAAAGGTGATGTTAACGCTGTGAATTTCTGCATAACTTTGGGCAGCGATCGCCGCCGCCGCCGTCAGTAAACCCGGAGTAGCGCCACAACCTGTCATATAGGTAATGCCAGCCGCTTTTAACTCTTCCTGAAGTTCTAGGAGTTGTTCCACCGCACTGGTACGCTTGAGGGCATCGACTAGAACTCCCTGCCAACCCGAGTTAATAAAGGCTTGGGCTACCGAAGCCATAAACGTATTCGGTAAATTAGGCAGCGCCAAAAAGTAACCTTTGACCAAGGGAGCATGGTTAATTAAGTCGATAATACTCTGGGTGCTGTGGGTTCCGCCTGGTTCTATGTCTGCTACAGAACCGCGATCGCGATATGTCCTGATGCACAGGTCTGGATCTAGTCCTTCCGGCGAATAGATATAGCCCTTTTGATCTGCTGCTGCTACCCAGCGCATTTCTTGTTTAGGGGTTAATACCCTAGCCGCCGCTTGCCCTAAACCACCAAACCCTAGGACTCCTATAGGTATGGGGTTATCCGTTGCATGGGTATTTGGCTGATGATTCGTCATAAAATATGCTGTCAATTCGACAATTTATAATGGTAAAGCCGGAAATGTTGATCTTAATGCTGTTCCGGCAATAATTAATTTTAGGATAATTTCAGTTATAGCGTTTCTCATATCCATAAGGTACGGCCCTCACCCCAAACCCCTCTCCCAAGAGGGGAGAGGGGCTTTGAAAAGTACCTCACTAATCCACCGAACCGCTATAACATACCTTAATCCTTAGCAAGGCGTACTATACCATGCTCCACCTGGTCCTAGCTAGAAGCGCACAATTTCCTAGTCTGCTTGACAACACCGCCCCATCAAACTCTGACCCCTCACAGTGGGAACCCAACCCAATGGACAACAATTAACGTCAGTTATTCGGCGATCGCCCCCAATACTTTAAGACTCCCTTTTTGGGCATCACTCAAACCTTTTACCCCGCAGATATTCGCCCTTTCGTAAAGTCTGGGTACTCTCAAAGTTTTGAGACATTCTCGCCTTGGGACATTCCAAAGTTTAATTGTCTCATCCGCACTGCTACTGGCCAAGGTTTCACCATCGGGGCTAAAAGCTACCGCCAGCACCCAGCTTTGATGTCCGTTAAAAGTAGCATAACATTCATGGGTCCTCACATCCCACAAACGCACCGTATTGTTTTCTCCTCCACTCGCCAATAGTTGACCGTCTGGACTAAATGAAATCAGGTAAGTCCAAACTTGTTGACCTGGAAAAATTGCCAGACATTCTTGAGTTTTAACATCCCATAAACGCACCGTATTATCATTACTACTGCTCGCCAGTAGTTCCCCATTAGGACTAAAATTAACTGAGATTATCTCTCCCTGATGTCCGCGAAATTTTAGGGAAGTTTGCTGAAAATTAATGTCCCAAACTTGGACAATATTATCACTGCCACCCACCGCTATTTTTTGACTATCAGGACTAAAAGCAACTGTAAATATTTTGCAAGGATAATGGTTAATTTCATTGATTAAATTAGGGGTCGGTCTCACATTCCATAACTTAATAGTTCGGTCATCCCCGGCACTGACTAACAATTGATGATCGTAACTAAAAGCAACGGCATATAACTGGTTTGTGTGTGCCCTCAATGTAGTCAAACATTTATGATCATCAACACTCCAACACCTGACGGTAAAATCTCGACTAGCACTAGCGATCGTTTGACCATCTGGACTAAAAGCCACTGATTGTACTCGTTCTTTATGTCCCCGTAAATTGGCTAATATATCACCTGTTTCTATATCCCAAATCCTTATGTAGTAGTCATCGCTACCACTGGCTAAAGTTTTTCCATCTGGACTAAAAACTATTGAACGTATCCAATTACACCAACCTCCTAAAATGCTGTTTAGCTTGATATTATTAATATTTTGAACATTCCACAAACTCACCTTTTTATCAGCCGCACACATAGCTAATATTTTACCATCTGGTGTAAAAACAATTTCGTCTATCCAAGAAGTATGTTCTTGTAAAGTATTGAGGAGTTGGGGATGATGAATATCACTAACGTCCCACAGTTTGGCGGTGAGATCACCACTCCCACTAGCCAGTATTTTGCCATTAGGACTAAAAGCTAATCCTCTTAAATCGCTATCGTGTGCAGAGATACTAGCAGCAACAGAAATGTTATTGATATCTGCAATTTGCCAAAGTTTAATGGTTCCGTCAGCACTGCCACTGGCTAAGATTTGACCATCAGGACTGAAAGCAACACCCCATACTTCTTCTTCATGGTCTTGTAAAGTTTTCAGGCATTTAGCATTAGCCACATCCCAAATTTTGATATTTGTGTCTTTGCTTGTGGTTGCCAAAAATTGACCATCAGGACTGAAAACTATTCGATTAATCCAACTGGTATGTCCAGTGAGAAAAGCCAAACATTTACCATTGTTAATATCCCATAACTGTACTGTACCATCTACACTACCACTCGCCAATATTTTGAGATTAGGACTCAAAAATATTTTCATTTTGGGCATTAAAGGAGCATCACATAAAAAATCAGGCTCTATCAGTACGCTTTTGAAACATTCATGGTTTGCAAGATTCCAAAAATTGACAATTTTATCATAACTAGCACTGACAAGAATTTGCCCATTTTCATTAAATTTTAGGGTTTTTATGCTGAGGCGATGCCCTGTCAATGTGGCAATTTTTGAGCCATCGGCAACTCGCCAAATATGAATTTGACCAGATTCATCACCTGTCGCCAAAACTTTGCCATCAGGAGTAAAAGCTAATGCTCTAACTGTATTCATAGATTCCATAAAAAGACAGTTAGTTAAATTGGCTTTAGTGAAATTAACATCCTGCAAACTAGCACCCCTAAAATCAGCGCCCAAAATCACGGCATGACTGAGATCGCAACCCTCCAAAGCAGCCTTGTCAGTTTTCAAAAGCAGGGTGATTGCATTGCCACCAACATAGCCGACTTTTTCTAGGGTTTTTCGCCGTGTCGCCTTGACTACTTCCCGCAAGCGATCGCAAATATCCTGTAAGTTTTCCTCATCAGTGTTTGTCACGGGACGCAGCATCGGCAATAATAAATCTAGCACTGCTTTGGTGAGAGGCATTTCCCCAAATGTAGTTCGCAAATGTGCCAAAGACTCAGTAGAAAACATATTGAGAGGTGCAATCGAAATCACTTCTCCGTTAACATCAACTTCGCGGCGGAAATAATTAGACCAAGTGTAGTTTTGAGCAGTTTTCTGTGGATTTACATGGGACTGTGACTGTGCCAATTCCACGAAATCGGGAGCCAATATCCCCAATTCAGCAGCAAACTTATAAGCCACAAAAAACTCTAATAACGAACGGTGAGCCGGACTATAATCTCCATCTTCATTACGAATTAACATAGTCTGACCCATCATGTCATAATGCCAGTGATCCAAATCCTTTTGTTGTTGCACTTCCGACTCAAACAAGCGACGAATGCGATCGGGAAACTCTCGATAATTTAAACTCATCCGATTCTTAGATAGCATTTCCCAGGAGAGTTCGCACAGAAAATAAAGTTTATCTGCCAGAGAAGTAAATGTGCGCTTTTTCTGTATATCATGCTGCATTTTGCGGGTAACTGCATATAGATAAATTCTGGCTAAATCGATCGCTTTTCCGGCTTCGATATCCGGCAAGGCTTTCAGTATTAACTGACTCATGACCGGACGGCGTGCTAAATCGACAAGTTGGTGATTATTCATGACTTTTTCCACCGTCGCGGGTGAGGCTTCAAAGGAGAGAGCCTGACGAATTTGCTGGTCACTAAATTTTTTTAATTCCAGAACTTCAAACTGTGGCGGTTCTCCCGTTAATGCTGCGACGGAAGCCTGTAGTTCTGCATTCAGCAAAGCGCGCCCTTCTTTGGCTTCGGGAAAATGCTCAGTGCGACAAGTCAAAATAACTTTAGAACCAGAGACTACAGTTTGAGCCAATTCCCAAAAGTTATTAATCATCCGCTGTCGGTCAATTTTGGCGGCCATCTCGTCAAAGCCATCAAACATGACCAACAATTTGCCCTGGCGGTTCAGCCATTCAAAAGCAGAGTAACCCCCTCGCAAGGGGATTTCATGTTGCCGGAAAAAGAACTCAGAAAACAGCGATTCCATATTAACGGCACTGGCATAATCTCGCAATAAAATAACTATGGGTAATCGCGGCCGTTCAACTCCTTTATGTTTGGCTTTCAAATAACGCTGTAATTGTTTGCCGGCATAATGAAATATAAACCAAGTTTTTCCAGTGCCAAATTCCCCTAAAATTGAGAGATGTTTTTTGGCTGTATCGTCAATCCATTTATTAACATAACCATCAATCCAGCCATCGTCTTCGTCGTAGTGGCTGACTCCTAATTTTTGCTTGGTATGGGGGTCAACTTCCTCTTTTATGCAGGCGAGAGGTACATATTTATGGTGGATACCTCGCCGTTGAATTTCCTGTTCTAGCCATTGACAGTAGCCACTAAAATCTGCTTCTTGGTCGATAAGTTCGTCGAATGTATAGCAAAATAAGTTTTTATTTGGGCTTTTTTGGGCTGCATTTCTGGCGGCTTTACTGACTCGACGGACAGCGACTAACCATCCCTCGTTGGTGCGTTGGTTTTCCACAGACTGACGCAAAGCATTAAAATCGGAAAGTTCTGCTTCCCCTTCTACTCCCCGGACAAGAATGCGATCGTATCCCCGGCGGGCCTTGATTTTGATGATCCACTCAAAAAATCGATTCCCCTCGATTACTTCTTGAATATTGTAGCGCGAATCAAATTCATAATCGAGAATTTCAAACCATTCTCGCATCTGTTGGGGAAAGGCAAATTGGCAGCGATCGCGATCGGCTTTGATGGCCTGTTCCACGACTAACCGAAAATTAGTGCGGGTTACTGGTTTATCAAATAAATCGGTTAGTCTTTTCCATAATTTGGCTGCTTCTTGTCTGATATAAACTTTATTGAAATTAATTAGGGTCTCGATTTCGTCATATTTTTTGCCCTGCCAAGATAAACAAAAAATTTGTTTTTGCAAGTCGCTAATACTTTTGCCTTGGCGATCGCCTAAATATTTCTGATTGACAAACTCAAAAGCCTCTTCTGGAGTCATGGCAAATACTCCCCAACTCTGACATGGTAAAAATGAACTTATTATAGATGGTTTCCTGGCTCGAAAGCCAGAAAATTTCACCAAAATCTCATTTTTTTGCCCATTTATTGAGATTTCCTCTCACAAAGCGGCTAAATCCTATATAACAAAAACTAACTTTTTCCCCGATCATTTTCTAACCCAGAGCCTCAACTGCCACGGCGATAATTAGATTGTCAATGCCATCGGAGGAACTGCTTATGTTTTCTGTTGACACAGATACTACAGAAATCACCGGATTGCTGGGAGTGAATCCCAAGGCGATCGCTCGAAGTGATGGGGATATTTTAGAGTCTTTTGGTGCGAATCAACTGCTCATAGGGGGGGTTGCCGATCCGGTCGTTCTCCCAACCTTGGTATCAGTTGCGGGCGATAATCTTGTTATCCCTCTGGATATGTCCGTTGACCAAGGAAGAACTCCGGCGGAAACGGATTCTCACATCGCCCCGTCGGTAGATTCATTAACGGGAATAGCCTTAGCCAATAGTTACGAACAATTACAGCAATTTGCCAACAGCCCAGAGTTTCTCTCTCAGATGAGCATTGCTTTTGGAGATGATTTTGATGTTGAGGCGGCTCAGGATTTGGCAGATAGCTTGACTAATGGTACTTTCGAGATCCCACCGACTACGGTCGTTTCTGCTGCTGATATCAACGGAGCTAACGGGGCTTTTGCCGCAGAAACTAACAATATTTATCTGTCCAGTGAGTTTGTGGCTGAGAATGCTGATAACCCAGAGGCGATCGTCTCAGTGCTGTTAGAGGAGATAGGACATTATATCGACTCGCAGATTAACATCTCCGATACACCTGGAGATGAGGGTGCGATTTTTTCCGGTGTCGTCCAAGGCAGGGAATTTGATGCAGGGGAACTTGAGGCATTAATGGCAGTAGATGATACCGCCACTGTGATGATCAATGGCGAAGCTACTCTCATAGAGCAGTCATCTTCTCGTACTCCTTTACTGACCCAACAAAATGCAAACTACTTTAGGAATCGTCCTCAGTTCTACACGACTGGTAACATTTTTGCTCAATCGATGTTTGGTTCTAGTCTAGTTGGTGGTCGTGGTCATACAGAAGGCAACTGTACTTGGTATGCACATGGTCGGGTGAAAGAGTTAGGAGGTAATGTTGCAGCTTTAAACTCAATGCGGGGTAATGCTAATCAGTGGCATACACAGCTATCTAATGGCGCACGTATCGTTAGCGACCCGCAACCAGGTGATATTGCTCAGTGGACGAGAAATGGGCAAAATCACGTCGCTGTGGTGGAAAGGGTTTACCAGCAAAATGGTGTAAGGCGGGTAACTCTTTCGGAGTCACACTACAGGAATAATTTTGATGGTGGTGGTGCAGGAACTTTACACCGAATAGTTGACTACACGGCAAATAACCCTGATCGTTATATCCGTGTTCCTGGCGTTTTATCTAGCACTGCACCTACTCAGCCTTCAACGAGTGCCTTCCGAGGTACTGTAGATGGGGCGCTCAATATCCGCAGCGGACCGGGGACTAACAACTCGATAGTTGGCTCTCTGATCCCTGGTCACAGTCGCACTTTTGACGCTGTGGCACGAGGCACAACCCATTGGGACGCTCGCGAACAGCGAAATGATAACCGCTGGTTCCGTATTCAAAACACCAATCAGTGGGTTTCCGCTTCTTTCATCACTGGCAATCCACTCTTCAGTGGCGCGGCAGATACCACTCTCAATATCCGCAGCGGACCAGGGACGAACTTCTCTGTCGTCGGCTCTCTAAGCAGTGGCAGTCGTCGCACTTTTGATGCTACAACTGTAGGCACAACTCATTGGGATACAAGGGAAAGGAAAAACGAGAACCGCTGGTTCCGCCTTCAAAACACCAATCAGTGGGTTTCCGCTGCTAACATCACTGGTGATCCCACTTACTAGAACCGACATCATGCCATAGAGTTATCTACCCTGGCTAGGGACTCGATTCTGATTTTTGAGTAATCAGGTAGGATGCCTGGCTAAGGTAGTTAACGCCGATCGCATTTATATCAATCTTTCCAGAAAAAAGGCGGCACCCGGATTTGAACCGGGGATGGAGATTTTGCAGACCTCTGCCTTACCACTTGGCTATGCCGCCACCACTGCGATTTACTAATATATCACAACCCCTGGGAAAACTGCAACTTTTTTCGCCAAGAATTGACACTCTTCTGTAATCGAGGGGATAACCAGCTATCGTATTGGGGATATATCGGTAGTCGTGGCCGTAATTGCCAACCTTTCCGGTTGATAATTTGGCTGAGGGTTTCCGGGTTAATGTGGGGATAGTCCGGGTTGACTACATCTTGGGGACCGATTCCCCCTAGGTCTCTGGCTCCCGCTTCCAGACATTTTAATAATATCTCTGGCTGTATAACTAGGTTGGGGGGAATTTGCACCGTGACTTCTTCTGGGAGAATACTGCGGGCGATCGCCACTACTTCCGGTAATTGGCTAAGATTAAATCCGTACCCTGGCTCCCCTTGTCGGCTTCCTTCGCTGTAGGGTTGCACAATTACCTCTTGAATGTGACCAGAGCGATCGTGAATTTTGGCGATCGCTTCTAATGTCCATCCCCAGTCTGACGGACTTTCCCCAATTCCCAAAAGTAACCCAGTCGTAAACGGAATTTTGAGTTCCCCAGCCCAATCAAGCTGCTGTAACCTAATACTAGGAACCTTGCTAGGCGCGTGGCGGTGAACCGTTTGTAAAAGATCCCGAGTCATTTGTTCGAGCATTAACCCCATCGACACATTAACCTGTTTTAATCTAGCCATTTCCTCAAATTTCAGAGGACCAGCATTAGTGTGGGGCAGAAATCCGCAACTTAGCGCTTCATCGCACAATTCATAAATGCGATCGCACCAAGCCTCTCGCCGGGGACTGTTGGGGTGTACTTCCCCACTCAGAATCAAAATCTCCACTACTCCCTGTTCACATAGTCCCGCCAGTTGCTGTTTCATCTCGCCGACAGTTAACCAAGGGCTATCTCCCGGTTCCCTGCGGAAATTGCAGTAACTACAGCGGTTAAAACACTCATAGGTCGGAACTATCGTATACGCCGGAGAATAGGAAACCAAAGCAGACATCTGACTAAACATTAGTTTTGCTTATCTCAAATATAACTAAATACTTTATTAAACCCCTTTACAAACCTTAACCGAGTGTGTCATATTATAGACACGGTAGAAAAACAACTGCCGGATAAGTACCTCGA